>CAIKNO010000255.1 GCA_903828805.1 uncultured Sandaracinus sp.
CGAGGTGGCGAATCCCGCTCCAGGTGGATGGGAGACGGTGACGTACGCGTGCGTCGAAGGACGGGTCGACCATCTCGTGGCGGTGTACGAGCCCGGGGCGATGCGGCTCTACCGGAACGGCGGGCTGGTGGGCTCGACGCCCTCGACGATGATCACGCCGACCGGGACGCTCGCGTTCGGTGCGCGCTCCGATCCCGCGTCCCCGAGCCCGTTCGCGGGCGTCATCGACGACCTCGCGATCTACCCGACGGCGCTCACGCCCACCCGGATCGCCGCGCACTTCGCCCTCGGCATGACCCCCTGATCGAGGGCCCGTGGGCAGCGCCGGCGGGACGACGCCCGGCCTCGCCGCACCGCGGCGGGCGAACGGCCAGGGCGACCCGCGAACGAACGCCGTGTGCCTTCGGCGCGGATCAGAGGCCGCCGATGACCTGGTCTTGCGGGACGAGGATCCGCGCGCCGTAGGGGCCGACGGCGACCCTCAGCGTGCCGTCCGCGCCCACGCTGAACGACTCCCCGGAGAGGACATCGACGAGCGTCGAGCCGGGCGCGCGCTCGAGCCGCATCGCGTTGCCCTCGAACCCGGTCTCGCTTCCGTGCGCACCCTGCGCATTGATGACCACCGTCGCGTAGTCGCCGTCGGGGCTCTGCCGCTCGAACGCGACCACGCCTGCATCGCCTTCGGCGCCCGTGTGCTCGGTCGTCCAGACGAGCTGGAAGTCCCCGTGGGTCAGCGCCCGGTAGCCGCGCCGGATGCGGGTCAGGCGCGCGATCCAGCGGAACGTCTCACCGTCGGTTCGATAGCCGCTCCACCACAGCGGCTCTCGGTTCGCGGGGTCGTTGCCGCCCGCGTACTCCTGCTCGGTCCCGTAGTAGATGCACGGGATCCCGTCCTCGGTGAGCAAGTAGGCCAAGGCGGCGCGCAACGCCGCGGGGCCTTGCGCGTCCGGGCGGTCGTAGAGGAAGCGCGGCACGTCATGGTTGTCCATGAAGTTCACCAGGAGGTCGCGGGGGGCCACGCCGACCCCGCCCTCTTGCGGGGCGCTCCCGTAGTTCGCGCCGCGCTGCGCGAAGAGCCGCGCGATCTGCGACGTGGCGCCTCCGCGCTGGAAGACGTCCTGAAAGACCCAGAATTTCTGGGAGAAATAGAACACCGAGTCGAGGCGGCCCGGCTGCGTGTAGCTGCCGAGGAGGGCGTCGTCGCCGTCGAAGGCCTCCCCGAACAGCAAGAAATTCGTCTTGCCGCGCTCGGCCAGCCGCTGCCGCACGCGGGGCGCGAAGTCTTCCCAGAATCCGTATTCGACGTGCTTCAGGGTGTCGATGCGGAAGCCGTCGATGTCGGTCAGGAGCACCCAGCGAACGTACGCGTCGACCATCGCGTCCCGGACGTCCTGGCGCGTGGTGTCGAGGTCCTTGAGGCCCCCGGGGAAGTCGCCGAGCACGACCTGCTCGCGCACGTTGTAGTCGACGATCCGGCCGCGTCGGTTGTAGACCTCCGGGTTCTGGAAGACCGGGGGGTTCGGCAAGACGCGGAAGATCTCCGGCATGTCGAAGAAGCGAATGATGGCCGGGCCGCTCTCGCCGAGCGACGTGTAGCCCTGGATGCCCCGGGGATCGTAGTCCGGGTCGTACTCGCTGATGCGGCTCAGGGGACTGCGCGTGCCCGAGCCGGCGATGCTGTCGTCGGGCTGACCATTGCCGTTGATGTCGTAGTAGAAGACCTGCCCGAGGTGGTTGGTGACGATGTCGAGCAGCACCGACATCCCGCGCGCGTGTGCCTCGTTGACGAACGCCCGCAGGGTGGCGAGGTCGCCGAAGTGCGGATTGAGGCGCTCGAGGTCCACCGCCCAGTAGCCGTGGTAGGCGTCGAAGCCCGCGTCGAAGTCCACGTTGAGCACGATCGGGCTGATCCACAGCGAGGTCACCCCGAGCTCCTCGAGGTAGTCGAGGTGGTCGATGAGCCCTTGCCAGTCGCCCCCCTGATAACGGGCGAGGGCGCCGGGCATGATGCGGTGGTCGGTCTGCGCGTCGCCGTTCGCGAAGCGATCGGTGAGCAGCTGGTAGATGATCTCCTCGCGCCACTCCTCGACGTTCGGTCCCAGCGGCACGTCGCGCACGCCGGAGAGATCGCCTTGGACGCAGGAGCCCGCGAGCAGTCCGCAGGCGAGGAGGGGGGCGAAGAACGACTTCGATGCAGCCATGGTCGGGCCCTTCACGGCGAGTAGCTGGAGCTCGAGAACCACCACTCGACCGAGAGGCCGAGGAAGTGATCCAGCTCCTGTCGGGAGCGGGGATCGGCTTCGTTGTAGAGGCGTCGGGCCCCAGGGTCGCGGTAGCTCATCGTGTAGACGAGGCGGAGGTGGGGCCGCGTGTACGTCCCGCGGCCGAACGGCGAGACGAAGGGCATGAACCCGAGCTTGAACATCGAGCCGCCCTCGGGCGTGCCGGTTCGCTCGTCGAGGGCCGCCGTCTGCATCGCTTGATAGCTGAGGTCCGTCGCGATGCCGGCGAACTGCCCGAGCCAGATCATGGGCCGGATCGCGAGCGCACCCTCGGAGATGGCGCCCCGGGCGAACACGGCGGGGTCCGCGTCGCGGAAGATCCGCCACCAACCCCCGAGCTGGAGGCCGAGCCCGACGTCCGCGTTCGCGCGCCACTCCCAGTTCGCCGACAGCGCGACCCGGATCTCCTCGGCGCGCCCCGTCGAGACCACGGTCCCGGTGCGAAACGGCACGCCGAGCGGGTCGTAGGCACCGAGGCCGCGGGCGTATCGGAAGAACAGGTTCGCGAAGGCGTGGTCGTCGGAGAGGTAACCGCCGACCTGCGCACCGACGACGTAGCCGCTGTCCTCGGGGACCGCCTCCAGGCTCCCATCGGCACGCCGCCGCTCGCCGGCCGCGAGCAAGTGTTGCTCCCCGTAGAGGACCGTCTTCACCCCGTTCCGCTCCATGCGTCCGAAGGGCCACCAGGTCGCGCGTCCGGCGATGACGGTGCGAGGGCGGTCGAGGACGTAGACCTCGTCGGCGAGGAAACCCGTGCGCGCCGGGAACAGATCGACCTGACGCTGGAAGGGGTTGTTCGGCTGCGACATGCCGACGGTGAGGGCGAGCTCGAGGTCGTCGTCGAGCGCGTAGCGTGCGCCGCCGCCGACGAGGTTGAGGTTGTCGAGCGGCCAGAAGTTCATCAGGTACACGTCGTCGCCGCGGACCATGCGGGAGCCGCCCCACAGGGTCAGGCCGTGGACGAGGATGTGGTTGGTCTCGGCGAAGAGGTTCCGAACCGCGATGCGCTCGCTGAACTCGCCGTCGTACTGGAAGAGCGGCCCGGCGTACGCGATCGTCGCGACGATGCGGGTGTCCATGCCGAACATCCGATCCTCGCGGCGCAGCTCGATCTCCCCGTAGGAGTCATCCTCGTCGATGCGGGGGCCGAACGCGACGATGCGGGACTGTCGGCCGGTCTGTCCGCGCAGGTCCGAGGCGGCGACGACCCGCCCGTACGAGCCGAAGTGAAACCCGCTCCAGAAGTCCGGCGCGGCGGCGGTCTCGCCGGGCGAGGCGGGCCCTGTCGGGCCGGCGGGCGCGGGCTCGTCGGCGTCGGCCTCGGCCCCTTGCTCGTCGGTGCTGGACGTTGCTCCCGCAGGCGTCGGCTCGGAGGGCGCCGACGTGGGGGCGATGGAGACGTCGTCTGGCTGCCTTTCGTCGGGTGTGGCGCCCTGCTGCGCGGACGCAGTGGGCCTCCCGAGGAAGGGGACCAGAAGCGTGACGCAGACGAGGGCAACGACGTGTCGCACGGGCGGAGCCTAACCCAACTCGGGCCCGTCGGGGACGGTGCCCGTGAATCGTCGGTCGCTTCGGGCCTCGTGAACCGCGTCGGGAGGCGGGCTACGTTCGGCCTGGATGGAACTCTTTCTGGTTCGCCACGCCATCGCGCTCGACGCGCATCCCGGTCAAGACGACTCCGACCGCGCATTGAGCCCCTTCGGCCGCAGGAAGTTCTCGGAATCGGTGCGGGGAATCAGGCGCCTCGGCGTCTCGCTGCCGGCGGTGTTGCACAGCCCATGGCGACGCGCGGCGCAGACCGCGGCGCTCCTCGGCCCGGTCGCGACCGGGCCCCTCGAGGCCGAGCCCGCCCTCGTGGGCCCACCGGGCAAGGCGATCCTCGCTCGGCTCGCACGCTTCCCCGAGGAGAGCGTCGTCGCGCTCGTGGGGCACGAGCCGTGGCTCTCGGCGCTGGTCGCGCTGCTGGTGTGCGGCGAGGCCCGCGCGTCGTCGTCGTTCCCCTTCGAGAAGGGCGGATGGACTCAGCTCGAGGGCCGCCCCGTGCTCGGGGGGATGCGCGTGCGCGCGGTGCTTCCGCCGCGCGTGCTCCGCCGCCTGCGCTGAGCACGGGATCCCTCGGTGCGGCGCGCGGCGGCGTGTGTGGCGCTCACCACGCCGCGGCGGGCTGCAGGTCTCCGAGCACGTTGCGCAAGGGCGCCGGTGCCCACTGCGGGCTCGGGCTCTGGTGCCGCTCGCACTCGACCGCCCAGAGGTAGAAGCACGTGTAGTAGACGCTCTTCAGGTAGCCGGAGACGGTCCAGAAGAGGTTGACCATCGAGAAGAACACGAGGATGCCGGCGACCGCCCCGAGCGTGCCGAAGCGGGCGAGAAACGCGAACGTTGCGAAGGCGGGGAACACGGTGACGAGGCTCAGGACGAACGACACGAGCCCGATGCCGACGACGCCGACGCCGACCTGCGTTGGATCGTTGTTCATCAGGCCCTTGCTCCGCGCGAGCGCATCGAAGAAGCCGCGGCCTTCCACGACCAGCGCCGGCATCACGACGTAGGTGGCCGTCGTCCACACGGTGCGGACGATGCCGAGCAGGATGGGGCCGATGACGCCCATGATGCCCTTGCGCTGTCGGGCCAGCTGGCTGAGCAGATCGAGCGCGGCCGACACCGCCGCGAACACGAGGATGCCCGGGCTGGCCTTGAGCGTCCGCATCGTGGCGGAGCCGAGCTCTGCCTTCCCGGTGGTCACCTGGTCGTAGACCATCGAGGACGTCAGGCCGCCGGCGAAATAGTCGATGAAGTAGAGGGCCGTGAGCCCGACGATGGCGAGGCCGTTGCCCACGACCGACGCGTATTGCTCCGGCACGAAGAAGAGCGCGATCGCCAGCGCGATGTTGACGGGCACCGCGATCAGAAGGTTGAGCGCGATCGGCGCGAGCAGCATCGGGTTCTGCCGGACCATGCCGAGCACCTGCCCCATGAACCCGAAGACGCGGAAGAATGAACCCATCGAACGACCCCCCCTGGGTGAGTGACGCGAGGGTCGCAGGTTACCATGACGCGGTACGGAGGGGGCCGCGCGGCGTCTGCCGGGGTCCGTCGCGGGCGCCGTGGCCCACGCGGAGTCCGCCCCTGGAAGGGGGCGGCCGAGCGCTTGCCCGCGCCCCCTTCCGCCCGCATCATCCGCGGCCTCCATGGGTCGCGTCTTCATCACCGGCATGGGCGTCGTCAGCTCGCTCGGCTTCGGTCGCAAAGCGTACTGGCAGTCCTTGATCGAGGGCCGCTCCGGGGTCAGTCCGGTCTCGCTCTTCGACACCGCGGCGATCGGGCGACACGTCGCGGGCGAGGTCCGCGGATTTCGCGCCCGTGATTTCATGAGCGCCGCCGAGGCACGCCGGGCCGGACGCTGCTCGGCGTTCGCGGTCGCCGCCGCGCGCATGGCGGCGGAGGATGCCGGGTTGTCGAGCGGGCAGCTCGCCGGCGAGCGCACCGCCGTCGTCCTCGGCACCACCATGGGCGAAGCGAACGTCCTCGGGGAGCTGCAGAAGGCCTGGATTCATCAGGGGGACGACGCCGTCTCGGTCCCCAAGCTGCCGCGGTACGGAACCACGCTCCTGCCCATCCACGTCGCGCGTGCCTTCGGGAGCCGCGGCATGGTGCAGACGCTGCCGGCCGCGTGCGCGGCGGGCAACTACGCCATCGGTTTCGCGGCCGACCAGATCCGGTCCGGCAGGGCCGACATCGCCGTGACGGGCGCGGTGGAGATCATCGAGAAGCTCGAGTTCGCGGGGTTCGCGCGCCTCGGTGCGATGTCGCCCGACGTGTGCATGCCCTTCGACAAGAACCGCAAGGGCCTCATCCTGGGCGAGGGCGCGGCGATGCTCGTGCTCGAGAGCGAGGAGAGCGTCGTGCGCCGAGGCGCGCGCCCGCTCGCCGAGGTCGGCGGGTACGGCCTCGCGTGCGATGCGCACCACATCACGAGACCGCATCCGGAAGGAGCGGGCTCGATCACCGCGATGCGCCAGGCGATCCAGGCGAGCGGGCTCACGGTGGACGACGTCGACCACATCAACGCGCACGGCACGGCGACGCCGAACAACGACGCGGTCGAGGCGCTCGTCATCCGGACGCTCTTCGGCGCGCGCCCGGTGCCCGTCACCAGCATCAAGAGCATGATCGGCCACTGCATGGGGGCCTCGAGCGCCATGGAGGCCGTCGCCTGCGTGATGACCCTCGAGACGGGGATCATCCCGCCGACGATGAACCACGAGACGCCCGATCCGGACTGCGATCTGTCGATCGTCGCGGGCACCGCGCAGCATCGTCGCGGCATCGACGTGGTGCTGAACAACGCGCTCGCGTTCGGCGGCTACGACGCGGTGGTGTGCTTCGCGCGTCCGGGCTGCCTGCCCCGCGGCGCAGGCGAGGCCTGACCGCCGCTCGCGGTCCGACGTGGGCGGTGGTCCGGCCGCGCGCCCAGGGGGCTGGCGGGATGCAGGGCTTTCGGGTATCGAGGTCGCCGTCATGAAGCCTCTCGCGATCACGGGTGTCGGCAGCGTCTCCCCGGTGGCCCTCGACTGGGAGGGCTTCGTCGCGGCCCTGGCGGCCCCGGAGGCGGCGAGGGCGCGTGCGTTCGCGACGCCGGCGTCGGCCTTGCCGCTCGACAAGCATCCCGCGGCGCGTGCGGCCGAGGTGCATGGCTTCGACGCGAACGCGCTCCTCGGCGACAAGGGGCACCGGAACTTCGACCGTTTGACCAAGCTGCTCATCGTCGCGGCCCGTCGCGCGCTCGAGAGCGCGGGAGTGAAGAAGGACGGTGCGTTCCTCGGCGCGCTCGGCCCGGACGCGATCGGGATCTGCAGCTCGACGGCGTACGGTTCGCTGGACTCGATCACCGAGCTGAACATGGTCGCCGAGCTGGAGGACCCCCGCTACATCAACCCCGCTCGGTTCCCGAACACGGTCATCAACGCGGCCGCCGGGTACGTGAGCATCTGGGAGGACCTGCGCGCGCCGAACGTCACGATCGTCGATGGAAACTGCGGCGCCCTCGACGCCGTCCTGACGTGCGAGACCCACCTCGCGCACCGCCGCGCCGACGCGTTCCTGGTCGGCGGTGGGGACGTGCTGAGCGAGCCGCTCTACGTGGCGTTTCAGAAGCTCGGGGCCCTCGCGGAGGGCGAGCAGGTGTGGGCGCCCGGTTCGCCGGAGTCCACGGGCCTGCATCTCGGCGAGGCCGCGGCGTACCTCTTCGTCGAGCGGCTCCGAGGGGCCGAAGCGCGGGGCGCGAAGGTGCGCGCGATGATCGCCGGCTACGGCACGGCGTTCGAGCCGCCGACGCACGAGGGGCTCCTGCTCAATGCGAGTCCCGTCGCGGTGACCCGCGCGATCCGGCTGGCGCTCGACGACGCGGGGCTCGCGGCCAGCGAGGTGGATGTCGTGTGTGCGAGCTGCTCGGGGCTCTCTCGTTACGACGTCGCGGAGCTGTACGGCATCGAGCAGGTCTTCGGCACGGAGGTGGCGGTCACCGTCCCCAAGGCCCTTTGCGGTGAGGCGTTCTCGGGCTCGAGCGCGCTGGGCATGGCCGCCGGGGTCGCGTACCTCGAAGGGCTCGCCCCGAGTCCGCTCCTGTGCGGGCAACTGCCCTCGGAGACGAAGGTCGTCGTCGTCACCGCGGTCGGGTACTACGGCAACGTCAGCGCCGTCGTGCTCCGGCGCGGATGATCCGTTCACCGGTCGTGGGCACCGCGGCCACGCGTCGACGCGAAAGGGCCGCGCGGTTCTCGCGCACGGCGTGACCAAAGCCCACGAAGGCCGCGGCGCACTCCCTCAGCCCCGCACGAGCAGCACGATCCCGGCGGCGCAGAGCCCGAGGAACACGAGCGGACGGAAGTCCGAGGGCGAGAGCCGACGGTGCGCCCACTCGCCGAGCCCGAGGCCCAAAGCGCAGCATGGCAACAACCCTGCGGTCAGCGTGAGCCGCGGGGCGTCGAAGGCGCCCTGCGCCGCGTACGTCGCGAGGAGGGCGAGGTTCAGCGACGCCCAGAGGACGGCCAGGGTCGCTCGGTACGTCCCCTTGTCGGGCAGCGCACGTCCCGTCACGTACACGGCCATCGGGCCGCCGGTTCCGAAGGCGCCGTGAATGACCCCTCCCGCGAGGAGCAGGAGCCACTCGGCGGCCCCGCGGAGGGCGGGGGGCTGTGCGGACGCCGGCTGTCGCAAGCGGCGAAGTTCGAGGGTCGAGAGCACCACGAGGAAGACTCCGAACGTCCGCTTGAGGAGCGACGGATCGGCGTGTCCGACCAGCGCCAGGCCGAAGGGCAGGCCCACGGCCATGCGAGGCAAGAGGCGCCGCAGCAAGAAGTCCCAGGCGACCGCGTGGCGATGGCGCACCGCGATCCACAGGGAGAGCCCGAGGTTCAGCGGCACGAGCGAATGGAGCAGACGATCGATCGGGAGGACGAACGAGCCGAGCGCCACCGCGATCAGGGTGGCGCCGAAACCGAGGGCCGTCTCGACCGTGAAGGCCCCCAGAAGGATGAGCGCCAGCAGCGCGAACGCTTCGGGCGGGAGCGAGGCGTCAGGAAGCACGCCGGCAGGATGTCAGAGTTTGGGCGGTGTGCTGCGGACTTGCTATGGATGGACCCAGGAGGCGCCATGGTGCGGGCGACGGGCAAGGGGCGCGGGAGTCCGGAGGCTGTAGAGAAGCGGCGGGCGGCGCGTGCCCTCAACGCGCTCGTGGCCGAGCAGGGCACCGCCCGGTGCGCGGACGGGCGGACCGAGAAGCGGCGCCTCCGCCTTCTGCGCGAGCTCCGGGAGGGGAGGGGTGGAGTACCCCTCTCGCCGATCGACACCCTGACCCACGCGGCCGATCTGCTCGCGCTCGGCGAGACGTTGACCTCGCTGCGCCGCCAGGGCGTCACGTTCCCTGCCGCGAGCGAGCCCACGCCTTCGCTCCGAGCCGCGGCCCAGGCCGTCCGTGACACGTATGCTCTGCCCGCGGAGCTGTTCGCGCTCATCGGGATCGACCTCGCGTCGAAGGGGCCGCGGCGCGCGCGACGAGGCGGAACGAAGTGACGACAGCCGAGGAGTCCGGAACGATGGCGTGGATCCAAGGGGCGCACGCGCGGTCACCGCGCGCGGCGACGAACGTCGCTCTCCTGCTGGGGGCGCTGTGGCTCGGTGCCTGCGGGGGGGCGAGCTTGCAGATGCGGGCGGCAGCGCGGCAGACCGTGGCGGCTCCGCGTCCGGACATGGCTCAGGTCGTGTTCGTGCTGCCGTCGCCATTTCGCGACGTGGTGGGACTCGTCGACGAGCGCGGGGTCTATCTCGGGCAGCTCGGCGCGCGCACGTGGACCGTCTCGCAGGTGGCTCCAGGGCCTCACCGCTTCTACGCCCTCGTCGGAGCCGACGCCCACGTCGTCCACGGCACGCTCGAGGCCGGCCGCACCTACTGGGTCGTGGCGGAGCATGACGTGCTGCGGGGGCTGCGATGGGTGGCGTGGGAGGTCCCGTGCGGCGACGACGAGGCCGGGCGCCTGCGGGGCGCGCGCGCGGTGGAGGTCGATCCGGCCGCGTCGACCGAGACCATTCGACGCCACCTCGGCGACATTCCCCAGCGCATGCTCGAAGCGGACCGCGAACTGGAGGCGCTCTCGGCCTCGCAGCGTGCCCTCCGCCACCTGCTGCCGGCCTGCGAGGTCGCGGCGGTCGCGTCACCATCGACCGGTCCGGCGTCGGGCTCCTGAGCATCCCGCGGCGTATGCTCGCCAGAGCCTGACCGAGCCTTCCATGCGCCGCCCGTCCGAATCGAAGTCCGCCGCCGCATCCGAGATCGTCGCCATGCCGCTCGGCCCGCGTGTCGAGGCGATCCTCGAGGTGGCCTACCGTGCGCGCCGCCCCGTGCTCCTCGAGGGGCCGACGGGGATCGGCAAGTCCGAGCTGGTCGCTGCGGTGGCAGGCCGCCTCGGCATCGCGCATCGGGTGGTCGATCTCTCGCTCCTCGAGCCGCCCGATCTCGTCGGGCTGCCGATGCACGAGGAGGGACGCACCCGGTACGCGTTGCCGCGTTTCCTTCCCAGTGATGGCGCAGGCATCCTGATGCTCGAGGAACTCAACCGGGCCGAGCGCTACATCCAGCAGCCGGCCTTGCAGCTGCTCACCGCCCGGACGCTGCACGAGTACGTGCTCCCCGAGGGGTGGTCGTGCGTCGCCGCGATCAATCCCGAAACGGGTGATTATCAGGTGACGCCGCTCGATGCCGCGCTGCGCGCGCGCTTTCTGCAGGTCCCCGTGCGTGCCGATCGCGCGGCGTGGCTCGCCTGGGCGGCCGTCCATGGCGTGCACCCCGCGGTGACCGCGCTGGCGCGGGCCCACGAGCGCATCTTCGCCGACGTCCCGCCCCGCGCATGGACCTACGCGTCGGATGTGCTGCTCGCGATGCGGCCTGCCGAGCTCGGGGATGCCGGGCTCGTGCGCGACGTCCTCGGGGGATACTTGCCGTCGGCATGGGTCGAGGCGCTCGTGGCCGGCGGGGGGCTCGGAGCCCGTCCGGGCGCCGTCGACGCGTGGCCCACGTTGCGCGACTACGCGACGGACCCCGCCCAGGCCGAGCGGGTGCGGGGCTGGAAGAGCCGCGGAGAAACGGACCGTCTCGACGAACTTTCGTCGCGGCTCGGGACGCTGCTCGCGGGACCGGAGTGCGGCGTGCTCGCGGGGCGGGGGGAGCTGACCCTGGCCGGCCTCGAAGCCTTGCTGGTCGACCTGCCGGGCGATCACCGGGAGCGACTGCAGGACGCGATCGGCGGCAACCCGACAGCGTGCGTCTTGCTCGACGTGGGTCCCTCGGACGTGCTCACCAACTACGGGGGGAGCGTGGCGATGCGGCGGGTGGCGGAGTGGAAGGCGCAGCCGGGCAAGCACCATCGCGTGGCCCTGCTCGTCACCGCGCTGCGGGCCCATCTGCTGGCCCCTCAGGCGGCCGCGGAGCTTCGTCGCTCGAACGCGCAGCGCATCGCGATCGGTCATTTCCTCGCGCAGATCGGTGAGCGCTGGGGCCTCCCCCTCGTCGAAGCGCTGCAGGCGCTGGGCGTGACGCCGGTGCGGCCGACGTGAGCACGGCGCTGCGGTCGAAGTCGGCCCTGCAGGGATGGCTCGACGCGTTCGTTCGCGAGGATGCGTTCCTCTCCCGCTACCCGTACTACGCGCATGTGCTCGCGTCGCTCGAGCCGGTGGCCGATCCGAGCGTGCCCTCCATGGGTGTGTCGCTGCACGGAGTTCCGGGGCATGGCGGGCGGTACTACCTGCACGTGAACGTGGACGCGCTGCGCCAGGCGCCGCAGTTCTTGCGCGGCCTGCTCCTGCACGAGGTCCACCACATCGTGCTCGGACATCTCGCGCACCCCCGCTTCTTCGGGGCGGCGCAGCCCGACCTGATGCGACTGGCCCAGGAGATGAGCGCGAACGAGCACATCGAGGAGCCGCTGCCGTCGCCGGTGCTCGTCTCGCACTTCGAGCGTTTCGGGGTCCGCCCCGGACAGAGCACGCTCGAGCGATACGACCGGCTGTGTCAGGCCCGGGCCGAAGGGTTGCAGCCACGCCCGGCGCGGGACACGGCGGAGATCGACGAGCATCGATGGTGCGATGCCCCGCGCCCGCCCGAGGGGGGCCTCGCGACGACCCGCGCCATGCTGGAGGAGTCCCTGTCCCGGGGCGTTGTCGACGCAGAACGCTCGCGCGAGCGGCATCCCGACAACGGGCGGATCGCAGGCAGGACGCCCGAGCAGCTCCTGGTTCATCTGGGGAGCGCCGACCATGGACCGGAGCTGTTCGTCGACTGGCGTGAGGCCTTGCGTCGATTCGTCGCCCGCGCGCGGGCCCCGGTCCATTCGTGGTCGCGCCCCAGCCGCCGCTTTCCGGCACTCGTCGGGGTCGTTCCCGGCCGCTCGTACCAGGTGCGTTCGGTGCTGCGGCCGCACTTGCTCGTCGTCCTCGACACGTCCCTCAGCATGACCGTGTCGGAGCTCGCCGAGGTCGCGCGACAGCTCCAACCGATGTCGGCGCACGCGCGATTGACGATCGTCGAGTGCGATGCCGCCATCTCGCGCGTGTACCCGTTCCGCGGTGGGTTGACGGGCGTGAAGGGACGGGGCGGGACGGACCTCCGGCCCGTCTTCGAGCCTTCGTTCCTGAGGGCGCACACGGCCGACGGCGTCGTTTATTTCACCGACGGAGACGGGCCCCATCCGGTCTCCCCGCCGGCGGTGCCGGTCCTGTGGATGCTGACCAAGCCGTCCGACTTCGGCTGTCCGTGGGGCGCACGAGGGCGCTTGGTCCTGCCCTCGAGGCCGACGCTGCGCGCGGGCTGAAGGATCGACGAAACCGCACCTGCCGGTGGGCCGCGGGCCGCCGTCGCGCCCTTCGCTCAGGGAAGGGCGGGCCCGAGGGCGTCGTGGACGAGACAGAGCAGCCCGATGGTCGCCGTGTCGGTCCGGAGCGTGCGTGCGCCGAGGCTCACCTCCTCGAAGCCGTGGGTCACGA
>CAIKNO010000256.1 GCA_903828805.1 uncultured Sandaracinus sp.
CGAGTCACCGAGCGGCGCCGAGTCACCGGGCGTCCGCTGCATCGTCGGTGCGCAGCAACGAGACCGGATCCGTTGGCGCGACCGGTCTTTCGTCTGAGTCGGTTGGCGTCGCTCGAAGCCACGGGTTCGCTGAGGCCCCCTAGTGCAGCGTGTGCGTCCGCCCTTCGTGACGCACTGTCGGTACGCTTTCGTTCGAGTGTGTCGTTACCGTTTCTGGTATCGGGCCGTTCGTGGACGCTTCTCTCGACGACGCCCGTTGGATCGGGGCGACGTCATCGAGAGGGACCTGCGGGTCGGTGCTGTCTGTCGAGTGAGGCGACGGCCGGTTCGTGGGTTCGGCGACGTCCCGTGTGTCTAGCGTCGCCAGACCGGCGACGCGGCGCTCGAGAAGTTCCTGACGATGGTGCCTAGCAGCCAGCGCGCGCGCGTCCTGCTCGGCTTCCTCGGCGCCCCAGCGTCGCAACGTCGCGCGCATCGTGTGGCGGCGCCGCCACCAGGCCATCACGACGAGCATCGAGACGAGAGCCCAGACCATCCCGGTCCCGACGACGAGCGGGAAAAGCGTGAAGCGCTCCGAGAGCGCCAAGCGCCAATCCTGCTCGAGTTGCCCGGGTCCCACGCTCCAAGTCTGAGAGAGGGCCTCCTCGACCGGTCTCCCGTTTCCCAGCCGCCGGACGAGGTCTGGGAAACGGGATTCGCCGGCCGCGCCGCGCGCGGAGAGCCATGCCACGAAGTCCGCGCTTTCGGCGTATGCGACGCCCACCTCGTGCGGGCGCGAGGGGAACCCCGATGACAGCCGGCTCAAAGGGAGGAGCCTCCCGAGGGCCACGGCCTCCCAGAGCACGCCCAGCCGGTCGAACGACCGCTCTCGCGCCTGATGGATCGCGAGGCCTTCCGTCAGCCACCGGGGCACCGCTCGTTCGCGCACGGCGCGGTGGAACGCGATGTGGCTGAGTTCGTGGGACAGCACACGGGGCAAGTCGGGAAGGGCCCACGTCTCGGGCGCGCTCAGGGTCAAAAGGATGAGTCCTGAGGCGGGGTAGGCGACGCCGACCGCATACGCTGGCGGTGGCGCGGACGATGGGGCGAGCGACGCCATCTCGTCCGGGCTGCGAGCAACTCGGATCACGAGCGTGTCGTCGACGTCCTGCCCGAGCTCACGTTCGATGCGTGACCACGTCGCCGGAAGCTCGACGGCCAGCTCATTCACGGCCTGCGCGACGGTCCCGCCGGGCGGGTGATCCCATCGAACCCGTCCGCGGCGGAACGTACTGAATCCATCGGGTGCTCGCGGAAGGTCCGCGTCCGAGAACCGAACGAGGGAAACGTCTGCCGGCGGATGCGGTCCATCTGCGTGCAGCCGAGCGATGAACGGATTCGCCACGAGCCACAGGGTGACGAGCGACAAGATGCTCACGAATCGCATGGCGGGCTCCTGCCGGATGAGGGCGATTCACCGCATGCGTGCGATGCCACCGGCGCTCCTCTCTCGTAGTGCAGCCGGTCGCGAGGCGGAAGCCGTGACCAGCGAACCGGGTTCCGCGCCAGCGGGCCTCACTCTCATTCAGGGCACACCTGCTTGGAATCGAAGCATCGGGGGGGTCGTCGCGCCGTCCGTGGCCGTCACGGCGACGAAGGCAATCGCTGCAGCGAGCAGACCTCCAGCGGCGAGGTAAGGCCAGTTGTCGCCGAGCCAGTCCTCGGCCGGAGACGCCGATTGAATCGGTGGCGCCGCTTCTGCCGGATCGACAACGACCGATTCGGCCGCGGACGGAGCGGACGTCGCCCCCCTCGTCGCGGCCCGTGCGCATCGCGTGATGAACCGCGCTGCTGCGCCAAGGTCCTGGGACAGTGCCGCCGAACCTTCGAAGTACTGACCGCTCCGGACGTCCAGCGCGAGGGCCTCGCCCCCGCTGGCGCCACCGTGCACCGCCACGACCAAGGCCGCACCCGCTCGGCGGCCGAGCACCGCCAGGAGCAGTGCGTCTCGTGCTTCATCGAGCCCCAGACGTCGTCGCTCCGTGCGCACTTCGTCCAGGCCGTCGCCGTCGCTTCCGGGCAGCCCGGCAAGCGCGGCTCGGAAGGAGGGGTCCGACGGAAGTCGGAGCCTGCCGCCTCGCATCAGTTCTGCCTCGAGCGCGCCCGCGAGCCCTGTGATCATCGGGTCCGGATCACCCACCACGACGACGGCGACCTTGGGGAGGGGGGCTGGTGTCGGTCCCTCGGACGAGAGCGAACTCGTCGGCCCTGACTCGGCGACCACCGCTGAGCCGCTCTGCGCGTCACACACGCCAATCGGTGCCCAGGCCGCGAGGATGGTTGCGAGGAGGATCATGCATCGCATCGAATGCGCTCCGTGCGGGTCGCTGCGCGCTCGTCGCGCCCGATCGGTGTAGCGGATCGTTGCCCCGGACGCTCGCGCCCGCGTATGGTCGAGGGGTGAAGGTTCGTTCGGTCCGGAGTGCCCTGTTCACCGCCTCGTGGACGTGGGGCATGGCGGGATACGTCATCGGGATGCACGCGCTGCGTCCCGACGCTGCCTTGATTCGGAACGAATCACGACGCTGGGCCCAGGGGCTCGCGCGAGGCTGGGGCGTCACGGTCGAGGTCCGCGGTCTGGAGCGGCTGCCCATCGGTCAGCGGACGGTCCTGATGGCGAATCATCAGAGCCATGCGGACGTGGTGGCGTTGCTGGTCGCGCTCCCCGAGATCCCCGTGTTCCTTGCGAAGCGCGAGTTGCGACGAGTTCCTCTCTTCGGGCGCGCGATGCAGGACTGCGGTCACATCTTCATCGATCGAGGAAGGCAGCAGCAGTCCCGTCGCACCATCGATGACGCGGCTTCGCAGCTGCGCGCGGGCCATCCTCTCCTCGTGTTTCCCGAAGGAACAAGGGGGCGCCGGGATGAGGTCGCGCCCTTCAAGAAGGGGGGGTTCCATCTCGCGCGACAAGCGGATGTGGCCATCGTTCCCATCGGGATCCGGGGTTCGCGAGCGGTCTGGCCGCGGGACCAGGCGGCTGCGCTACCGGGCGTCATCGAGTTGCAGATCGGCGACCCGGTGCCGGCCGACGAGGTGGCCGCGATGCCTTTGGACGACCTGATCGCCAAGGTGAGGGGAGACATTCAGCGCCTCAGCGGACTGCCGCCGTCGGACGTGCAAACCCCACGGCCGCGCGGGACCGACCGCGCGGCGCGCTGAGGCCTGTGGCTCTCAGACCTCCGAGGAGAACGAGCGCCCGAGCGCCGCGACCATCGACGCCACGTCGGCGGCTCCGCACATCTCCCGGCACGAGTGCATCGACAACATCGGACTTCCGACGTCGACGACTCGAATTCCCAGGTTCGCGGCAGTGATGGGGCCGATGGTGCTACCGCATCCGAGGTCGGTACGAGTCACGAAGCGTTGTGACGGAACCCCCGCCTCGCCGCACCAAGCTTCGAAGCGTGCCTGCCCTTCGCCGTCGGTGCCGTAGCGCTGGTTGACGTTGGACTTCACGACCGGGCCGCCGCCCAGCATCGGTTGGTGTCCAGGCTCGTGCTTGTCCGAGAAATTCGGATGCAGCGCATGCGCCATGTCGGCTGATACGAAGAAAGATCGGTGCATCGCCCGGGGGAGGGCGTCCTTCGAAGCGCCGGGGAACGCCTCGCAGATTCGCCCGAGCACGTCCCGCAGGAACGAGCCCTGCGCTCCCTGCGCGCTTTGGCTGCCGCATTCCTCGTGGTCGAACAGAAACACGCCGCGCGTCCGATGGGGCGCGGGCGCAGCGCGGAGCAAAGCGACCACGCCCGCGTGGCAGCTCGCAAGATTGTCGAGACGGCCGGCGAACACGAACTCACGCGCCGTCCCGCCGCGGGCGGCGGGCACGACTTCGAACGCGCACAGGTCGTGTGCGAGAACCTCCGCGGACGTGAGGGATTCGTGCTCTCGCCGAACGGCGTCTGCGAGGAACCGGTTCAACTCGAACGCCCCGGCCGGTTGGTCGAGGGCCAGCAGAGGCACCATCTGCGTCTGGGGATTGAGCACGAGCCCGTCGGTGTTGACTTGCCGATTCAGATGAATCGCGAGGCTCGGAACGCGCATCATCGGCTCGTCGCAGCGGGCCAGCCGGGCTTCGATTCCGCTCGGCGTCCTCACCCACACGCGTCCCGCAAGACCCAGGTCCCGATCCAGCCAAGTGTGTAGCAGCACGCCGCCGTAGACCTCCACGGCGACCTGAATCTGTCCGTGGCGCTTGACGGTCGCGTTCGGCTTCAGGCGGAGGTTCGGCGAGTCCGTGTGCGCCCCTACGAGTCGAAATCCGGTGACGTCCGGCGGCGAGTCACCGAGCTCGAGCGCGGCAATCGTGGCGCCGCCGCGTACGACGTAGACGCGATCCCCCTTGCAGACCGACCACGTGTCGCCTTCGTGCAGCTGACGATACCCATGGGCATCCAGCCTTCGCACGGTCTCCTGAACGGCATGCCACGGCGACGGAGCGGCGTTCACGAAAGAGATGAGGTCGTCGGCGAGGTCGGTCCCGGAGTTCATTCCGCGGAAGGTATCGCGACGCCGTCGTTCGTGCACCGGTTCCCTCGATGGGCGAACTCGATGACGTCGGAGCCTGCGGGGGGGCGCATGCCTCGAGACGTCGCCGACGAGGCCTCTCATCGAAGGAGGTCGTACCAGGCTCCCGGTCGCGCCCGACGGCCGTTTCTAGACGGAAGAAGGTCGCATGAACCCGCCACCCAGTGCGATGACGCAACCCGACTTCTGGACGGTGGCGGGCCCAGCCCGAGGCTCACGCGCCGTTCGACGAGATCGGTGGCGTTCCCGCATCGGCGC
>CAIKNO010000257.1 GCA_903828805.1 uncultured Sandaracinus sp.
CATCGCCGGCCGCCGAGGGCCGCGCGGGCACGGTCGGCGTCGAGGTCGGCGTCCTGCCGCAGACCGACCCCACCCGAGGGTTCTGAGGCCGGTCACGCGTCGCGCGTCGCGCACGTCGCCCCAGGGCGCTTGCGCGGCCCTGCGACGGACTCGTTTCTCGAGATCTTCCGAGCGCACGCGCTCGAGTGAGTTTCGGCGTCCAACAGCGAGGGGTTCTACATGAATCGACGGTCGATGACGTGCGGGCTGGGGGTGCTCCTGTGCGCGCTCGCGTGCCTCTCTCCGACGCCGGCGCGGGCCCAGGTGCCACGGACCATGACGGTGCAGGGGATCCTCCGCGACGCCTCGGGCGTCCCGGTGGAGGCCGCGACCGTGTTCCGCTTCGAGCTGCTCGACGGGACGACGACCGTGTGGATGGAGCAGCAGTCGGTGTCGCCCCGCGCAGGGCTCTTCACCGCGCGCCTCGGCGCCTCCACGCCCCTCGATCCCTCGGACTTCACGGCGTCGCTGGCGCTTCGAATCACCGTCGATGGCGAGTCCATGGACCCCATCCCGCTGACGTCCGTGCCCTACGCGTTCCGTGCCGAGACGGTCGAGACGTACGACGGTGACGTGAGCTGGGGGCAGGTGACCGGTGTGCCCGCCGGCTTCGCGGATGGCACGGACGACGGCACGACCTACGCCGCGGGCGCCGGACTCGCGCTGACCGGCGACACCTTCGCCGTCGATGCGAGCGCGGTGCAGACGCGGGTGGCCGGCGCGTGTGCGCCGGGCTCGTCGATCCGTGCGATCGCGCAGGATGGCACGGTCGTGTGCGAGGCCGACGACACCGGCGCGGCCGGAACGACGTACGCGGCGGGCAACGGCCTCACGCTCATGGGCAGCACGTTCGCCGTCGACAGCGGCGTCGTGCAGGCGCGGATCGCGTCGACGTGCCCGATCGGCGCCTCGATCCGCGCGATCGGCGGGGACGGCACCGTGACGTGCGAGACCGACGACGACACCCCGTACGCGGCCGGGGCGGGTCTGACGCTGACGGGCTCGACGTTCACCGCGGACACGGCCTACCTGCAGCGGCGCGTCGCCGCGACGTGCGCGGTGGGATCGTCGATCCGGTCCATCGCCGCGGACGGCACCGTGACGTGCGAGACCGACGACGCGGGCGGGGGCGGAGGCCGGAACATGATCCGGTGGGGGTCCGACCCTGCGGCGTTCACGCTCGTGCCGGCGACCGTGAACCGCACGGTGGTGGCAAACACGACGCCGAGCGAGGTCCGGGAGGGCGACGCGTCGTTCACCCTGTCGAGCACCACCATCGCCGAGCCCGGCGTCATCGCCCTCTTCGGGACCGACCTCATCCCGGTGGATCCCAACGTCGTGTACGAGGGGCGCATCTCGGCCAAGGCGCTCGCCGGCTCGACGATCGGCTCCGACTTCACGGGCTACTTCTCCGCGGGCTTCGTCCCGTACAACAGCGCGGGCGTGCAGCTCGCCGGCAATGCGGGCGTGAACGCGCCGACGGTCTCGGGCCTCGCATGCTCGACGTTCCTCGCCAACGGGGTCGCCTGGACCTCGTTCTCCGCCTCGACCTTCAGTCACTTCTCGGGACGCGTCACCGGCGAGGGGACGGGCATCAACCAGTTCCCGGTGGGCACGCGCTTCATCCGTCCGTGCATCGGCACCAACGTCGTCGGCATCGGCCGCACGGTCGTCGACTCGTTCGAGTTCTACGGCCGCAGCCGCATGCAGCCGGCGCAGAACACCTGGGTCAATGGGACCACCGGGGCGCGGGCATGGGTGACGATCCCCGGAAGCGCGTTCACGGTGACGACGAGCGGCGGCGCGCTGCTCATCAACATGAACCTCTTCGTCAACGGCGGCTCGCACGTCACCTGCCAGCCGATCATCGACGGCGTGTGGGCGGGCAGCTTTGCCGGCCTGCCGAGCGCCGGGGACCCGTTCTGGCGGGAGGGCCTCGTCTACTCCGGGGCCTTCGGTGGCAACTGGATCCCGTGGGCGTCGAGTCGCCTCTACCCCGGCGTTCCGTCGGGCACGCACACGATCGCCGCCCAGTGCGCGACCGACTCTGGCACGGCCGGGTACTGCAACGCCGGGAGCGTGAACTGCTCGCTGAGCGTGATCGAACTCGACTGAACCGCGCCGGCGGCGGGCGCGCACGCGCGGTTCAGAACACGCCGATCGAGAAGTGCAGCGAGCCGAAGGGCTCTCCGAGGTCCACCCGCCGGTCGAGGTTGAAGCCGTAGTCGAGCGCGACCGGCCCGACCGGCGTCGACAGCCGCAGCCCCAGTCCCGCGGTCCACCGCGGCAGGAACAGGTCGAAGGACTCGGCGCCGGCCCACACGTTGCCGACGTCGCAGAACGCGGCGCCCCGCAGGTCGCCGATCAGCGGCATGCGGAGCTCGGCGCGCACGACGTAGAACACGTCTCCCGTGCGGACGATGTCCGCCACGCTCAGGCCCCGCTCGCGGATCAGCGTCGCCTGGTCCTCGGGCACCAGCTGCTCCTGCAGGAACCCCCGGAGCGTGTCGACGCCGCCGAGGTAGAACGCCCGGTTGGGGTAGGTGCTCGAGGCGTCCTCGAGGTGCAGGACGCGCCCCCCCCGGGCCTGCAGCGCCAGCACCCAGCCGGTCGCGAGCGGCACGTAGCCGGCGACCGAGGCCTGGAGCTTCACGAAGTTGCTGAGAAACGAGGGACCCGTCGCCCCCGGCGGAGAGGCGTCGAGGGTGCGCACGAATTCGGCCGAGCCCGTCAAGAAGAGCCCGCGCGTCGGAGTGAACGGGCTGTCCCGCAGGTCCCAGGAGCCGGAGATCCGTGCGCTCGCGATCGTGGTCGCGCCTTCGGGGACGCGCAGCAGGCGCTGCGTGCGGGTGTCGCCGCTGGCGACAGCCATCGCCACCAGCTCGCGGAGCGACTGGGCGCCGAAGAGCTGGACGTTGTTCTGTTCGAGCTCGCCCGACACCGAGAGCGTGACGCGCCGCTCGGGCTGCCAGGTCGGCGTGAGGGCGAGGCCGTTCTTGTCGTAACCGAAGTCGCGTTCGTTGTCCCGGAGGCTCGCGAGGTCGAGCGAGACGCGCACGTTGGGCAGGCCCGGGATCCACGGGATCTGGATCCCCGCGGTCAGCCGGCGCTCGAGGCGGTCGAGCAGGCTGAGGCGGGTGATCGCGTCGGCGAGCTCCGGATCCTGGAAGAAGAACTGGTATGCGAGCTGGACCCGGATGGACAGGGTGATGCCGAGGCCGAGCAGGTTCCGGTAGCCGTATTCGAACGTGCCCCGGGCGCCCTCGCCCGTGCCGAAGCCGGCCGAGAGTCCGACGAACTGAGGCTGCCGCTCCTGCAGCGTCACCACGACCCGCTTGGACGGCTCGGGCACCTCGGGGTTGTCGGGGCTGACGTTGACGGTCTGGAAGATGCCGAGCGCGAGGAGGCGCCGCTCGATCTCGCGGGCCCTCGAGGGTCGGTAGAGGTCGCCCTCGAAGAACCCCGCGACATCCCGGAGGAGCCCGGCGTCCGTGACCTCCGCGCCGACGAAATCGACGCCCGCGACGTGCACCGCCGCGCCCTCCACGATGTCGAACACCACCTGGGCCCGCTCGCGGTCCGGCGAGAGCTGCACCCTCGACTCCACCCGGGCGAAGAGGTGGCCGCGCTCCGCGTAGAGGTCGCGGATCCTGCGCTCGGCCTCCTCGAGGGGCAGGTATCCGAACGCGTCGCCGCGCGCGAGCCGGCTCTCCTCGAGGATGGCCCGGGCCCCGAGGATCTCCTGACCGTGGACGGCCACGTCGTACACCCGCGTGCGCGGCCCTTCGTCGAGGGCGATCACCACGACGGCGTGGTCCGGATCCAGCTCGCGCAGCTCGGGCGGGGTGACGTGGGCGTCGAGGTATCCGTCGGCCTCCAGCAACTCCTCGATGTGCGCGGCCGCCTGGACGTAGGTGGGCTCGTACCAGGTGTGCGAGGGCAGGACCTCGACGTCCGCGGGGACCTCTCGGCGGCTGCGCGTCGACCGCCCGCCGAGGCCGATGCGATCGGCGACGTCGGAGTCCACGGGCCAGAAGAGCTCGGGCGTCGGCAGGTCCTCCTCGAGGTAGCTGTTGACCTGATCGCGCAGGAACGCGCGGTCGAAGTGGGTCGCGCCCGGAAACGAGACCCCGAGCACCTCGAGCCTGCGGCCGGGGGCGACGTCGACGATCATCTGCGCCGCGCGCGGATCGCCCGGTCGTTCGGGGTCGAGGGTGCGGCGGAGGTTCACGGTGACGCGATGAAACCCGTGCCTGCGGTAGAGCTCTGCGACGCGCGCGCCGAGGTCCCCTGCGACTCCGTCGGTGAGCGGCTCCTCGGTGAGGTTCAACACGGCCTCCACGTCCTGTCGCCGCAGGGGTTCGAACCCCCGCAAGAGCACGTGCCAGCGCCGTCCGAGCCGCAGCGGCAACGTCAGCACCGCGCCCTCGTCGACCGACGAGACGGTGGGTTCGCCGAGCACGGCCTCGAGCCAACCCTGCTCGCGAAGCCGGTGCTCGAGGGCGCGGACGCCCGCCTCGAGGCGTCGCCGCTCGAGGACGCCGCCGAGGTCCACGCCGAGCGCGGACACGAGCGACTCCGCATCCGGGGGCGTGTCGTTCGTCCAGCGGATCGCGTGCAGCCGCTCCGGTGCGCCTTCGTGGACCTCGACGAGCAGCACCTTGCGGGCCGCGTCGTCGGTGTCGCGGAGGCGCAGCTCGACGCGCGCGTGCACGAGGCCGCGCTCCGCGTAGACGGCCTCGGCCGACGCGGCCAGTTCGCCGAGCGCGGATGCCTCGACCTGCTGACCCTCCCGGACGCGGAGCGCCTGGCGCAGCTCGTCCTCGCTCAGCGCGTGGTTGCCCCTGACCTCGATGCGGGCGAGCACCATCCGTGGCGTCACGAGCAGCGCCAGGGAGACCCCGCCCTCCTCGGGTCGCGCATCGACCTGCACGTCGGACCATCGCCCGCCCGCGAGCAGCGTCTGGACGGCGTGTCGAACGAGCCCGCGCCGCAATGGCACGCCGGGCGCCAAGCCCAGGTCCGGCAGCGCATCGGAGTCGGAGCCCTGCACCTCCACGCGCACGAGCGGCAGGCCCTCGAGGGCCTCCGGCACCTGCGCGCTCGCGAGGCCTGTGATGAGCCCCGTCGCCAGCGCCGCGACGAGCGGCCACGCCTGCCTGCATGGTCGGTTCGCCGTCACTCGAACTCCAGGCGGAAGCGGAGATCGCATCCCACGTTGCTCTGGCCGCTCGCCGACGTTCCGTAGTTGTCGTAGCTGCACTGCACGCCGGTCGTGTCGGTCAGCTGCCAGTCCACGACGGCGCGAAAGTCCTGACCGCCCGCGCTGCCGCCGAGCATCGCGGTGGTCGCGCTCAACCTCACCCGATCGGCGATGCGCTTGCCGACCGACACCTGCGGCTCGGTGCGGCCGGTGCGGGACGAGTAACCGCTGGTGAGCCGGAAGTCGTCGATGAGCGGGACGGCGCGACGCACTTCGCGGTCGACCCCCGTCACGGCCGTGAGCGCCTCGAGGGCGGCGGTTCCGCCGACGTCGCCTGCCCCCAGCTGAGAGAATTCGCTGCGGGTCATGCCCACCGCGAGCAGCATGAGCACGTCTTCTTGCGGCAGGTCGGGCTCGCTCCGGGTCTGGATCTGGAAGGCGCCCGTGGTGCCCTGCGCGTCGAGGAGGATGCGCCATCGCGGGGCCGAGAGGTCCGAGGTGGTCCGACGGATCTCGGTCTGCGCATGCAGGTCGAAGCGGGGATCGATGCGCACCGCGTCGTCGAAGTCGAGGGTCCCCGAGCGCACGTCGAACGTCGCGTTCCGGAACGAGATCTGGCCCCGCGCGAAGGCCATGCTTCCGAGCACGCCGTAGCGCTGGTCGGTCCCGACGATCTGGAAGGGTCGGCGCGCGTCGTCGATCACCAGCGCGGCCTCGAGCAGGTTGTTCCGAACCACGAAGGGCTGCTCCGCGACGACCCGGAGGTCGAGGGCGACGCGGTCGGCGGCGGGATCGTAACGCTGCACCGCCGCGCGCTGCGTGCGCGAGAGCTCGCCGATGGTGGTTCCGAGGTCGATGCTTCGGGAGTACACGAGCCGCTCCACGCGGACCTCCCCGCCGAGCGAGGGGATGGGCAAGGGCCGGGCCCAGGCGAGCGTCAGGTCCGACGAGAGCGAGACGTCGAGCCCCGGGGACGGTGCGAACGAGAGGCCGCGGGCCTCGAGGTCCACCGCGTAACGCTCGAGCCGCCCTTGATCGAGCGTGGCCTCGCCCCGCCCGCGGACCGAGCCCCCCGCGAGCCGCGCGTGGAGGTCCTCGAGGAGCACGCTGCGGGCGCTGAACACGACGCGCGCCCCGAGCGCGTCGAGGGGGGTCTCGACCGCCGCGAGCCGTGC
>CAIKNO010000258.1 GCA_903828805.1 uncultured Sandaracinus sp.
GGGAACACACGCGACTCGCGCGACACGCTCTCGATCGATGCCTGACTCATGCGCTCGGCCTCCCTAGGCTCGGGCGCGAGTGTAGGCTGGCCCGAGGTCCGGGCTCAACGGCGCGATGCGCGACGCGACCTTCGCATGCCGAGCAAGGCCGAGAGCCCCGCGACCGCCAGCCACGCCGCGTCCGCCTCGCCCCGCCCGGCTGCCGCACAGCGGCACCCGCCGCCTCCGGCGAAGCGCGTCAGCGGCACGACAGGAGCGCCGGCGTCGAAGGGCGTGGCCCCGTCGAGCGCCGCCGCATCGCCCGAGGCCTCGCCCCCATCGAGCGCGAGGCCGCCCGCGTCTAGCGGCAGAGCACCGGCATCGACGCCAACGGTGCCGCCGTCCGGCTCGCACATCGGGATGCGTGTACAGAACCCCGTGGCACAGCTCGCGCACGCATTGTCGCAGGGCCTGTCGCAGCAGACCCCGCCCACGCAGGGCTCGCCCAGACAGGCGGCGTCGGCGTCGCCTTCGCACGCGACGGGGGTCTCCTGCACGCGGAACACCACCGCGGCGAGGGCCTCGGGGTCACCGACCACCGCGATGGCGCCGTCGCTCGACACCGCGAGGCTCGCACCCAGGCCCTGGAGCCGGGGCATGCCGGTGGCGGCGAGCAAGAACCGGCGCGGCCCGGCCGGCGGCGCAAGCGGAAACTGATACGCGGCGCCCTGCCCGAACACGTCCTCGAAGTCCGGTGCCCCGACGAAGGCCATGCCCGATCCCAGCACCGCGACCGAACGTCCGAACGATTCCGCCGCGCCGCCCCCCAGGGGAACGAGAGAGGCACCGGCGCGGGCGCCGTACGTCGGTCCACCGACGGCCTCCGCCTCGATGAACCGCTGCGCGCTGCCCGCGCCGGGGACGCCGACGACCGCGAACCCGGGCGCGCAGGCGAGGGCCGACCCGAACCCGGGGACGTCCGCGGAGTTCGGGAGCGTCTCGGTGGTCGGACCCGACGCGCGCAAGGGCCTCCAGACCAGGACGTCGTGGCGGGCCGAAGGATCCGCGCTGCCGATGAGCACGACGGGGTCGCCCGCGAGGCTTCGACACGCGGCGACGGTGCCACCGGCCCCCTCGAACGCCGGGGTCGAGGCCCACCCTCCCGGCGCGCCTGCCGCGGACCTCGACGCGAGGAAGGCCTGTCCGGAACCGGGCGCGCCCACCGCGAGCAGCCACCCATCGCCCGCGCTCCCCGGCTCGGGCGGGACCAGCGCGACGCTCGCGCCGAGGCCCCTCACCCGAGCCGCGAAGTCGACAGGCAGCGTCGGTGTCAGCGGCGTGCCGTACGCGCCGCCCGCCGCCCGCTGGTAGACGACGAAGCGCCCGGTGCCTCCCTGCGCCTCGGGGTCACCGACCGCGAGGATGCCGCGGACCAACGAGACCGACGCGCCGAACCTCGTCGAGCCTTCGGGCCCGGCGATCCGGGTCAGGGTCGACCCGGCCGAGAGGTCGCCCACGTGGACCGCGCCCCCGGCGGTCCCCGGCGCGCCAACGGCCACGAGCGAGCCATCGACGGCGACGGCCACCCCGAATTCGGCACCGCCGGCGGTCGTCGGACCCGGAACGAGCCGCGCGCTCTCGACGTAGCGCTGCGCGGCGGCGGGAGACGCGAGGAGGGCCCAGGTGACGAAGCCCGCGAGCAAAGAGGCACGGCAAGTCATGCGGGGGAGTCTATCCTGGGTGCGGTGCCGAGCCCATCGGCCGAGGGAACGTCGCGTGGATCGTCATCGCCTGCAGGACCTTCACTCGAAGTACGTCGAGCTCGTGGCGCTGCGAACGGATCCGCTCGAGGACGCGCCCATGCGCGCCCGGATGCGGCAGCTCGCGGCACGGTTTCCGGGCTCCCTCCGGGAGCTCGATCAGCTGCCGATCGAGACGCTGCGAGGCCGACGTGCGGAGGTCGCGGCCGCGCTGGAAGCGGGCGTTCCGGCACCTTGGATGGAGGCCCTGCTCCGTTACCACGACGGCATGCGCCTGGCGCTCGCGCTGCGCCGCGGGGTGCCCGACCGCACGCTCCAGGGTGCGCGCGCATGGTGGACCGTCCGAGCGCGCGAGCACTTCGAGGACGAGGGCGGACCGACGACGCCGCGCCCGGCACCGTCGAGGCCGTCCGCGGCCCTGCCGCCGCTCGACGATGGGGACCTCGAGACGCTGCTGCGGCCGCCGGGCGGGCGCCTGCACCACGCCGTGATGGCCTGGCTCGTGCGGGCCGACGTCGGCTTCGACACCGCCGCGCTCGAGCGTCTGCTCGGCGCCACCGAACACGGGGAGACGACGGAGCCGTGATGGGTCATCCTCCGGCCATGCTTCGACGTCACCTCGTCCTCTCGGCAGCGCTCTTGTTCGCCGCGTGCGATTCCTCGTCCCCGGTCGGGTCCGATGCCGGCTTCGACGCGGGTCCGGCGACCGACGGCGGGGACGACCTCGACGGCGGGGACGACCTCGACGGCGGTGACGACCTCGACGGCGGTGACGACGTCGATGCCGGGGACGAGTCCGATGCCGGCCCCGAGGTCGACGCAGGCGACGACGCCGATGCCGGGCTCGACGGCGGCCCCGTGTCCGATGCCGGCCGCGACACCGACGGCGGTGAGGCCGTCGATGCCGGCGCCGACGCGGGTGCCCCCCCGGCACCGGCCTGCGCGGCGGGGCCTTGCCCGCCCGAGTGCTTCCGCGCCGTGTCGTGCGTGGCCGTGTGCGGAGGCCCCGTGATCGACTGTGGCTGCTGCGGCTGCGCCGAGGGCAGCATCGACAGCATCACCTGCGGCGCCGGAACCTGAGACCGCACGGCCTCCCCGAGAGGCCGTGGCCCGTCTCGACCTCAGACCCGCTCGACGACGACCGCGAGCCCCTGCCCGACTCCGATGCAGAGGGCCGCCACGCCGTAACGCAACCCGCGGTGCGAGAGTTCGTGCGCGAGCGTGCCCACGATCCGCGCGCCGCTGGCGCCGAGTGGATGGCCGAGCGCGATGGCGCCGCCGTTCACGTTCACGCGGGCCGGGTCGAAGCCCAGCTCGCGGACGCACGCGAGCGCCTGCGCGGCGAATGCCTCGTTGAGCTCCACCAGGTCGATCTGGTCGGCGCGCAACCCCGCGAGCGCCATCGCCTTCCGGACGGCCGGCACCGGGCCGATGCCCATCACGCTCGGATGCACGCCCGCCGACGCGCACGCGACGATGCGCGCGAGCGGCTTGCAGCCCGCGCGCTCCGCCCACGCGCGGGACGTCACGAGCACCGCGGCCGCGCCGTCGTTGAGCGAGCTGGCGTTGCCCGCCGTCACGCTGCCGTCCTTGCGGAACACCGGCTTCAGCTTCGCGAGGGCCTCGACGCTGGAGTCGGCGCGCACGCTCTCGTCGCGGGCCAGCACCTCGGGGGCCGCGCCCTTCTTGGCGGAGGGAAGCGACACCGGCACCACCTCGCGGGCGAACACGCCGGCCTCCCACGCCTGGGCCGCGCGTCGGTGGCTCTCGACCGCGAACGCATCCTGATCCTGGCGGTTCACCGCGTAGGTCGTGGCGACCTCCTCGGCGGTCTCGCCCATCGCGAGCAGCGGGAATCGCTCGGCCATCTTCGCGTTGGGGAAGCGCCATCCGAGGCTCGTGTCGAACACCGCCGGGGGCGTCCGGGGGAACGCCTCGGCCGACTTCTCCATCACGTAGGGCGCCCGCGTCATCGACTCCACGCCGCCCGCGACGAGCACGTCGGCCTCCCCGGTGCGGATGGCCCGCGCCGCCTGAACGACGGCCTCGAGGCCCGACGCGCAGAGGCGGTTGACGGTCACGCCCGTGACCTCGAAGGGCAGCCCCGCGAGCAGCGCCGCCATCCGCGCCACGTTGCGGTTGTCCTCGCCCGCCTGGTTCGCGCACCCCAGGATGACCTCCTCGACGGCGGGCCGCGCCGCCGGGTTGCGCTCGAGCAGGGCCGCGATCGCGAGCCCCGCCAGGTCGTCGGGCCGCACGGCCGAGAGCCCGCCGCGGTGGCGGCCGAACGGGGTGCGGAGGGCATCGAGGATCACGGCGTCTTGCATGGTTTGTCTCGCTCGTCTCGGAGGGGGTGAGGGGATCATTCGCCGCGGAAGACGGGCGACCTCTTCTCGACGTAGGCGGCGATGCCCTCGCGGGCGTCGTCGCTCTCGAACAGTCGCTGCTGCAGCTCGCGCTCGAGCGAGAGCCCTTGCTCGAGGGCCATCTCGGCGCCCGTCTGCACCGCGCGCTTGATGTGGCCGACCGCCATCGCCGCGCGGCCGGGCGGGCAGAACGAGCGGGCGTACTGCGTCGCGCGCTCGAGGAAGCCCTCGCGGTCCCACACGTGGTTGACGACCCCGAGCGACTGGGCGCGTTCGAAGTCGAAGAGCGCCCCCTCGGTCATGAGCTCGATGGCCTTGGCCTTTCCGACCAGCCGTGCGAGTCGCTGCGTGCCGCCGGTGCCGGGCAGCA
>CAIKNO010000259.1 GCA_903828805.1 uncultured Sandaracinus sp.
CAGGCCGCGCTCGGCGGCGACGATCTCGAGGAGGTCCGCGAACTCCTGACCGCTCTCGTGGACAAAGCTCACGATTCGCTCGCCGCGAGCGCATCGGCGAAAAGCGACTGCGTCGCGCGCGAGCCGTAGCGCCGCGCAAGCTCGAGCAGCCGGTCGCGGTCGAACCGTCCCTGTGCGAGCGCCCGATCGAGGGCCTGGGCGAGGTCCGCGGGCGAGGCGGCGGCCTGGTCCGCGTGTTCGAACAGGTCGACGACGAACCACTCTGCGGGCGGGTTCTCGGGGAACGCGACACGCCGGAGGACGAAGCGACGTTTGCCGAAGGTGAACGTCCCGGAGCGTTTCGTGTTGTAGACGAGCGGCACGGCGAACACCGCCGTGGTGCCGAGTCCCAGCGCGTTCCAGCGCTCCGGTCCCGTGAACACGAACGGTCCCCCGTCGAGGAACGCCCTCATGATCTCCTCGTCGCGCGGAGGCACCGGCCCGAAGCGGCTCCGCCGCAGATGCGCGAAGAGGCCGTGCGCGAGCGGGACGAGCGCGCCCTCGTCGACCAGCCGGCGAGCCAGCCGTGGCGCGTTCGCGCTCCACGTCGCGAGCTCACGCGTGCGGTACACACGTCCAGGCTCGAGGCTGGGCGCTGCGGCGGTCATGTCGTATGAATCCTCCGGAAGAAAAAATACGCACCGCGGGCGTCGAAGGCAAGTCCGCCGCGCCCTCCTCGCGGAAGCCGGCCGCGGCGGCCCTCGGCGAGGCGTCGGCGGTGCTGGTGGAAGCCCGTCGCGGTCGCGACCTCCAGCAGCACCTCGTCCGGCAACAAGGTCCGCAACAATTCCTGAAGTTCGGCACCGTCCATGGTGGCGGAGAAGATCAGGTCCCCGCGCGACCCGCCACCTGGTTCGGCAGCGAGGACGCAACCGATCGAACTCGTTCAGCTTTTCGTTGACCGGCCGCCGATGGGGTCGGACCCATGGGGGAAGGATTCTAAAATCGTCTGGGAAGGGTCGGACCCATGGGGGAGGGATTCTAGAATCGTCCGGGAAGGGTCGGACCCATGGGGGAAGGTTTCCAGAATCGTCTGGGAAGGGTCGGACCCATGGGGGAAGGTTTCTAAAATCGTCCGGGAAGGGTCGGAGCCTCGGACCGGACGCTCCCCGAACGAACTCAGGGGCGGAGGTCGCCGGCAAGAGGCTCCTCCGGGAGCGCCTCGATCCGGGAGGGCACGAGCTTCAAGAAGGCCCTCCCTTCGCCAGGCGCATCGAGCTTGGTGGGGACCCGATACCGTCTGCGCTCGCCCCGAGCCCCTGCGGCCTCGTCGACGCAGCCCACGTCGGGGGCGCCCATCACCTGCACCGAGCAGGGCTGACCGGCACAGATCTCGACGACGATGTCGGGTCCTTTCGCGCCGTTCTTCTGACCCCTGTCGACCATGGCCCACGCAACCCCATCGGTACGCTCGAGCACGGTCTCGGCCGCCTCCGCCACCGCGAGCGCGAACTCGTCTGCGGGCAGCGGACTGCCCAAAAGGGCCGCTCGCCTCCTGACGAACGCCATCGCATCCGTCGGCTCCGCCAGGCCGAACTCCCGCGAATACTCGGCGAAGGCGAGGCGGCGTTCACGTCCCTGCTCCGTCACCGTGACGCCGTCGTGGGCGACGAGGATCTCGCTCGTGCGGGCGGTGAACTTCCTCAGACCTTCGGACGCGAGCATCCATGTCAGACCCGCTGCGCTCACCGGGACCGCGCCCCCGAGCATCCAGGCGGACGGGAGCCCGTGGAGCAGCGCGCCGAACACGACACCCGAAGGGACGAGCGCGGCGACGATGGGCCAGAGGGCGAACGTTCGTCGCTCGACGACGAACCGACGCGCGGCTCCGCATTGGTTCAACGTCATGGCTCCACTCCGTCGAGGCGCAGGGTCGGAGGGCGACTCGATCGGGTCCTGGCCTCGTCGACGCGCCCGCGGGGCCCGCTCAGCGGCGGGCGAGCGTGCGCCAGGTCATCGCGCGACCGGAGTTCCAAGGGTTCGCCGGCTGGTCGGAGATCGAGACCCAGAAGCGGCTCGCCTCGAAGTCCCCCGCCACCGCGTACGCCCAGAAGTCGTACCCGGAACCCGGACCCCCATCGTGGAACTCGGCCATCCGCCATCCCGCCCCGAAGCGGGACGCGCAGTGGGCGTCGGCGACCTCGCGGCTCGTCAGGGCCTGGCCCGCCATCGGCTCCGTCAGCGCGATCTCCGCGCCCGACCAGTGGCTCCGCAGCGAGCCGCCTGGCGTCGCCGCCGGCGGCGGGAGTCCGCCCGGGTCCGCGAGCCGGCTCGCTCGGAGGCAGAGCATCGGCAGCACGGCCTGGGTCATCGTGTCTCCGTGGTATCCGTTCGAGGCGTCGTCGTAGCCGACGAGCACGTACGCGCCGGCCTGCGACGGCACGCTCCCGGCGACGATGGGCTGCGCTCCCACGGGCTGCGCGATGGGCTGGACCACGGTCGGTGGCGCGCCGGTGTCGATGTAGACGATCTCGGTCCGCGCGCGGCGCACGCAGGCGCTGCCGAGGAGACCGACGAGCAGCACGGGCAGGAACGAGTGGATTCGCATGGGTCGAGACCTCCTTGAACGTCGATCGACGGTCCGCGCGGGACATGAACGCATGCGCGGCGCGGACGACCGTAGACGGGCCGTGTCTCGAGGGTCAACCGTGGCGCGCGAGGCCGCGCTCGACCGTGCCCGCGGTCGACCGTACCCGCGGTGCCGCCGACCTGGCACAGGCCCTGCTCTACGGGTCGCCGGAGGTTCTCGATGGCACAGTTCGGCATCACGGGATTCGCGCGCTCCGTTCTCCTCGCCTCGGGGGCGCTCGCGGCGCTCTCGGGCTGTTACGCCGCGGTCGGGCCGGGCGGCGCTCCGTGCCCGGACCTCGCCGCGCCGGTCTGCGGGATCGACGGGCGCACGTACGCCAACCAGTGCGAGGCCGACGCGGCGGGCGTCGAGGGCACGCGGCCCGGCGCCTGCGAGGAGCCTCCCGTCTGCCCGGCCATCGCTTGCGAGAACATCTGCTCCGAGGGGTACCGCGTCGATCCGGCGACGGGCTGCTCGACCTGCGAGTGCTTGCCGGTGCGCGAAGAGCCGGGATGTCCCCCGGTCGCTTGCGAGAACATCTGCTCCGAGGGGTACCGCGTCGATCCGGCGACGGGCTGCTCGACCTGCGAGTGCCTGCCTCCGATGGGCTGTCCGGAGGTCGTGTGCCCCGACGGATGCGGGACGGTCGTCGATGCCGCAGGCTGCGACGCCTGCTTCTGCGAGCCGCCGCCCGCCCCGGAGTGCCCGCCGGTCACCTGCGACCTCGCCTGCGACCACGGCTTCGACCGCGACCCCGCGACGGGCTGCGAGGTCTGCGCGTGCGCGCCGGCTTACTGTCTCAGCGACGCGGAGTGCGGTTCCGATGAACTCTGCTTGATGAACACGGACGAGTGCCTCGCGCCGCCCTGTCCCCCGGGCATGGCGTGCCCGGCGGTCTGCTACGGGCTCTGCACGAGGCCATGATCGCTCGGGCCCGGGGCGAGGCGTCAGCGCGCGCGCAGCGTCTCGGGCATCGAGAACGCCGCGGGGCTCCCGCGGAGGCCTTGCTCGACGACCGTCTGCCAGTACCGCGACCCGGCCTCGACGGTGCCGAGTCGAACGCCCGGGACGGTCCGCGCCAGCGTCCGCAGCACCGAGCTGAATCGTCGCAGCGCCGGCCACGCGTGCACGAGCGGCGTCGCGGGGAGCCCGAGGGAATCGGCGACTCCGTCGCCGAGGAAGTACCGCGTCAGGGCGTGGCTGACGGGGAGCATCCGAAAGGCCCGCGCGCGCTCCTCGGGGGTGCGCGCGCCCTGGATGCCCGCCCCGAGCAGCGCCCGAACGAGGTCGCGAGAGTCCTCGTCGGGAGGGCCCTGCGTGCTGCGGAGGAGGTCCCACGAGGAGGCCGCCTCGGCCTCG
>CAIKNO010000260.1 GCA_903828805.1 uncultured Sandaracinus sp.
CCACGAGAGCGCGAGCAGGAGCGTGAAGACGCTCTCGGGGTCTCCGTGTTCGCGGTGTCCGACGCGCTCGACGGGGCGGCCGAGGGAGGTCGAGAGGTGCGTGCGTCGGGCGGCCAAGGTGGCGTGAGGGTCCCACGAAACCGGCCCCGCGCGCACGAAGAGTCGGAGCCGCCGACGGCCCCGAACGAACGCTCACGCGGGCGTCGGCGTGCACACCTCGTCTTCACCCGGCAAGCGCAGCTCGGGCCCCGCCAGCGGCGTGCGTTCGCGCCGGCGGGTCCGCGGCGAGGTGTGACGGTCGAATTGCTCGACGAAGAGGCGAAGCGTGCGAAGCGCCCCGAGGTCGAGCCTCAGCGCGTCGCCGCACACCTCGCCCGATGCGCGCTGCGCGTGCGCGAGCGCGCGGACCTCCTCGATGCCGAGCTGCACCGTGACCGCTTCGTACACGCCGGTCGGCAGGGGCTGTCCGACGTCGCGCGCGCCCATCGCGACCTCCCGCCCGTCGATGCGCAGCCGCACGTCGCACGCGGGGCCCCATCGACGCACCGGGGAGACCCGGTCGAAGAGCGCCTGCACGTGGAGCGCGTCGTCGGCCGGGCTGCCCCAGAGGCGCAGCGTGCCCCCGTCCCCTTGCCCCTCCGCCGCGGGCCATCGCACCTCGCCGCGCACGCGGGGCCCGGACTCTCCAGCGCGGACCTCCACGATGTCGGGCGCCGGCTCCGTCGCGGCCCGCTCGGACGGAGCGTGCGAGGGAGACGCCCCGACGAGGCAACCGAGCGCAGCGAGCCGTGCGGCGACGCGCCGGACGAGGGCCGACGTCGGCGACCGATGCCGCGCGCCGGAACTGCGCTCGGACCCGAGGCTCTCGCGCTGCACCTCCCACATCCTCCGCTCTGCCCCTCCGACCCGACGGCGCCGACGAACCTTGGACGGGCCCATTCGAGCGCCGCGGGCGGCGTGGCCCGAGGGCCGGGCAGAGCTGCGCGTCTCCCGCGTTGCCTTGCCCGGGCGCCCCGGTATCATGCGGCCGCCCATGCGCACCCTGCCCCCGGACGACCCGACCCTCACGCTCTTCTCGATCCTGCGCGAGGACGGCACGGCCGACCCGCAGCAAGACGCCTTCCTGCCGCGCGAGACCCTGCTCGCGATGTACGCGCAGATGTTGCGGATCCGTCGGATCGACGAGCGCATGCTCGGCAAGCAGCGCCAGGGGAAGGTCGGCTTCTACGGCACCATCACCGGCCAGGAGGCGACGCCGGTCGCGACGGGCCTCTCGCTCTCGCCCGAGGACTGGGTCTTCCCCGCGCTGCGCGAGGCCGCCGTGATGCTCGTCCGCGGCTTCCCGCTCTCGACGTGGCTCGCGCAGGTGTACGGCAACGAGGCGGACATCCTGAAGGGGCGGCAGATGCCCTCGCACCAGTCGGGCCGCGCGGTGAACCAGGTCGCGTGGAGCTCCTGCATCGGCCCCCAGATCCCCCAGGCGGTCGGCGCCGCCATGGCCGCCAAGGCCCGCGGCGACCGCAGCGTCAGCGTGGGCTTCATGGGCGACGGCGCGACGAGCCAGCCCGACTTCCACGCCGCGATGACGATGGCCGGCATCCACCGCCCGCCGGTCGTGCTCATCTGCCAGAACAACCACTGGTCGATCAGCGTGCCGACGGAGAAGCAGACCGCGTCGGCGACCCTCGCCGTCAAGGCCCACGCCTACGGGCTGCGCGGCGTGCGCGTGGACGGCAACGACGTGCTCGCGGTGCATCACGTCGTGAAAGAAGCCGTCGACCGCGCGCGCGACGGCGGCGGGCCGACCTTCATCGAGAGCCTGACCTACCGGATGGGCCCCCACAGCTCGAGCGACGACCCGACCCGCTACCGCAGCCAGGAAGAGGTCGAGACCTGGGCCAAGCGCGACCCGATCGCGCGGCTCGAGCGCTACCTGCGCACCGCCGAGATCCTCGACGACGCCACCCTCGAGGGCCTCGAGGCGGGGATCCGCGCCGAGCTCGACGCGGCGCTCGCGGAGGTCGAGGAGCTCGGTCCGCCCGCGCGCGCGACGGTCTTCGAGGACGTCTTCGCGGCCCTGCCGCCCCACCTCCAGAGACAGCAAGCGCAGTTCCTGGCGATGCCGCCCGCGCAGCTCGCCCATCACTGAGTTCGTTCCCGAAGGCGGCGCGCTCCGAGCGCCGCGCGACCCTTTCCGCCCGCGACCCGCGTGGCCCCCGCAACGTCCGTTTCGATGGCCCCGAGAGAGGGGCCGAACGAGGAGAACCGCATGGCAAACAAGAGCTTCGACGCGATCGTGGTGGGCGGTGGCCCCGGTGGGTATCCGTGTGCGATCCGCCTCGGCCAGCTGGGCCTCAAGGTGCTGGTCGTCGAGAAGGAGTTCATGGGCGGCGTCTGCCTCAACTGGGGATGCATCCCCAGCAAGGCGCTGATCGCGGCCTCGGGCCTCTACGAGCGCATCCTGCACGCCGAGAAGATGGGCATCACCGCGCAGGGCGTTCAGCTCGACGTCGGCCGGATGCAGGACTGGAAGGACGGCATCGTCAAGAAGCTGACCTCCGGCGTGGCCGCGCTGGTGAAGGGCGCCGGCGGCGAGATCGTGATGGGCACCGGCAAGCTCACCTCGAAGACCACCGTCGAGGTGACGAAGGCCGACGGCTCCAAGGAGTCGTTCGATGCGAAGAAGGCCATCGTCATCGCCACCGGCGCGACGCCGATCGCCATCCCCACGCTGCCGCTCGACGGCAAGGTGGTCATCACCGCGCGCGAGGCCGTGTCGCTGCGCGAAGCCAAGGGCACCATGGCTGTCGTCGGCGGCGGCGTGATCGGCATGGAGCTCGGGATGGTCTATCAGAAGCTCGGCATGAAGGTCGTCGTCGTCGAGATGATGGACCAGCTGCTCGGCACGACCGACCCGGACCTCGTGCAGGTCGTGCAGAAGGCGTTCGAGAAGTCGGGCGGCGAGGTGCTGCTCAAGACCAAGGCGCAGAAGCTCGACGTGAA
>CAIKNO010000261.1 GCA_903828805.1 uncultured Sandaracinus sp.
CGAGCTCTCGTACGACGCGGTCGGGCACGTGACCGTGAAGCGTGGAGCGGCGGGCGCGTGCGTCGCGACGAGCTACGAGGCGGTCTACGGAGATGCGGTCGTGCTCGAACGCGTCGCGAACGGAGACCCCACTCAGAGCGGCGTTGGTGCGGCGGCTGGCGCCGGGGCCCCGTGTGGTCCGAGCGTGCTCGTACGCGCCGCGGTGCATGATCGCGGCCTAGGGCAACCGGTGGGTACGCTCAACGAGGCGGGCGAGCCGACCCAGGTCACCTACGATGGCCTCGGGCGCTTTACGCAGGTGCGCGTGGCCGATTCCGCGGCTCCGGGCACGCTCACCGCGGAGACGCAGCTCCTCGTCGACTGGGTTTTGCCTGCCTCCGGTGAGGTCGTGACGAAGGTGCACACGCAGACGCGCGTGGCGCCGGGTGTCTATCGGCAAGGCTACAGCGCGACCGACGGCCTCGGTCGGGCGCTCGGCTCCGTGGCCGAGGCGAACGACGGCGACGCGGGGGCCTGGGTCGTAAGCGGAACGGTGACCTTCGATGACTTTGGGCGTCCGTGGCGAGCCCACGTTCCGTTCTTCGCGAGCGGCGATCCGAGTCTCGTCGGCCAGGCGGGGCTCGGTCGAGGCGTGTACTATGCACAGACCGATCAGGATGTTTTCGGTCGCACGGTCGCGGAGTACGCGCAAGACGGTCGAGGCGGCACGCCGGGCTCGCTCAAGGCCCGCGTCGTCCACCATCCCCGCAGCACGGACACCTGGGATGCAGAAGATTCCCTCGTCGGCGGGCCGCACTACGGCTCCTATGCGACGAGCGAGGTCGACGGACACGGGCGCGCCACAGCGGTCGTCGAGCGCGTGCGTGTGGGCGGAACGCTCGATGAGCGCGCCACCGAGAAGAGCTACTTGCCCACGGGCGAAGTCCGGCGCATCACGAGGCGCGTGCGAAACGCCGCTGGAGCTCCGACCGTCGACCGCTGGGTGCGCTACGACTCGCTCGGTCGCATGGTCGCGAACGCGGAGCCCAACACCTCGGTGAACTACACCTCGAACGACGGCGTGGACCTGACGCCTGGCGGCCCTTTGCGCCTCTGGCGCTACGCCTACGACGACGCGGGGCAGCTCGTCGGCACGAGCGACGCGCGCGGTTGCGGCGTGAATTTTCAATACGATGCGGCAGGCCGCGTGCGCACCGAGGATCACTCGCCGTGCACCGCGGACCATCGAGCGTATACCGCGCCCATACCCGGTACGTGCACGGGCTACGAAGTGTGTACCCGCTACGATTTCGAGGACCCGGACACCCGCACGGTGACCGATGCGCTTGGGCGCGGCCTCGCGGTGCAAGTCTCTTACGCGGGCCGCGTCGCCAGCGTGACCGACAAGGCGCAGAAGACCGTGCTGGCCTATGATGGTCGCGGGCGCGTGACGGGCCGCATGAAGCGCGTCGCGCTCGTGGACCCAACGGACCCCACGCAAACGCAGGGCCTCGCCCCGCGCGCGTACGTCCAGCAAATGACCTACGACGAGGCGAACCGCTTGGTGACCGAGAGCACGGGCGTGACGAGCAGCGGGCTCCAAGGTGCCGGAGGCGTGAGCATCGTGACGAGCGTCTGGGACAAGCGCGGGGCGGTGAGCGCCGTGACCTCTAGCTACGGCGTGCTCGTGGGCCGAGTGGAGCGCGACGCGCAAGGGCGCGTGACGGAGATCGACTACGCCGACGGC
>CAIKNO010000262.1 GCA_903828805.1 uncultured Sandaracinus sp.
CAACGACGCGGGCGCCGACAACGACGCGGGGGCCTGAAGTTCGATGCGCGCCGCTCGCATCGTGTCCGCCGCTGGCCTTCTGTTCTGCGCCGCCTGTGGCGGCTCGGCCCCGTCCGGCCCGCCCGATGCGGCCACGACGCCTCCGACCTACGAGGCCGTCGCGGCCATCGTGTCGGCCCAGTGCGCCTTCTCGAGCTGTCACGGCGGCGGCGGTGCCGGTGCTGGCCGACTGAACCTCGCCCGGGCCGCGGCCGACGGGACGCTCCGGGACATCCTCGTCGACCAGCCGTCGTGCCAGTACGACGCCATGCCGCTCGTGACCGCGGGAGACCCCGAGCGCAGCTGGTTCTTCCTCAAGGTCGCCGGCGCCCACACCGGAAACCAGCTCCGCTTCACGCCCGACTCGACGTGGGATCCGGGCCTCGTCCGCGGTCCCGACGGCGCATTCCCGGCGTCCCAATGCCCGCTCGTCGTCGGCGGTGAGATCCGCTTCGGCGCGATGATGCCGCAGGGCACCTCCGGCCTCGCTCCCGAAGCCTCCGAGACGATCCGTGGATGGATCGCGGCCGGCGCTCCCGGCCCGTCCTGAACCCCGGCGTCCGACCGCGCAGCCGTCGCTCGACCCCGCGCGCCGGCCTCGCCGGCGACGGGGCGATCAGGGGATCCCGATGAGCTTGTGGGTCTGAAGGCTCAGCCTCCAGGCGGGATGCGAGAGGCAGTACGCGACCGCCCGCGCGGTGTGCTGATGGCGCAAGAGTCCGTCCATCGGCTGCAGGAAACGGTGCCGGAACGCGAGCGCGGCGAAGGCCTCCGGAGGCGCGTCCTCCTGCGGGTACACGAGTTTCAGTTCGTCGCCCCCGCGCACCACGAGGGCCGCCGTGGACTTCGGACTCACGCACACCCAGTCCACGCCCGGCGGCACCGGCAGCGTGCCGTTCGTCTCGATCGCCACCTCGAAGCCCCGGGCGTGGAGCGCCTCGACGAGCGCGCCGTCGAGCTGGAGCAAGGGCTCTCCCCCGGTGCACACGACGTAGGGCGCGCCCCCTCCGGGCCACGCCGACGCGACCGCCGAAGCGAGCGCGTCGGCATCCTCGAAACGACCGCCGCCAGGCCCGTCGGTACCCACGAAGTCGGTGTCGCAGAAGCGGCACACCGCGAGCGCCCGGTCGGCCTCGCGCCCGTTCCACAGGTTGCACCCGGCGAAGCGACAGAAGACCGACGCGCGGCCCGCCTGCGCGCCTTCGCCTTGCAGCGTGAAGAAGAGTTCCTTGACCGAGTACGCCATCCCCGAACCTTCTCGCGCGCCGTCACCCGCGTCGGCGGGCCCCGACGAGGCCCGTCTCCGAACGTCGCACGCGGGCTCGAGCCCTGCCACCGCGGGCCCGTCCCCCGACCGACGTCGGAACGCGCAGGGACGCACGCCGGCCTCGACCCGACCGGCCCCGCGCTTCGGACGTTCACCCCGGAAGCCGCGGCCGTGCGGCGAGCCGGAGGCGACCGGCGATCGCCGCGGCGACCTTCACGCCCCCGAGCGCCGTCGCGAGCGTGCTCTGACCGGGGAAGACGCTGTCGCCGACGAGATGAAGACCGCGGGCGGGCTCCGACAATCCGAGCCTGCGGTAGTGGTGCAGCCCCGCCTTCCGAGGGATGCCCCCGACGAGCCCCTCCGTCCGTCCGGTGAAGCGCTCGAACGTGCGCGGGGAGGCGGTCATCTCTCGCACGGTCGCCTCCCGGAGGATGGGCAACCGGGCATCGACGGTCGCGCGCATCGCCGTCTGCACCGCCTCGATGCGTGCCCGGCGCGCCTCGGGGTCGAGCCCGCGCAGCGCGGCCACCGACACGTGCGTCGAGACCGTGACCGTGCGCCTGCCCGCGCCGGCTCGGCCCTCCTCGTCGGCCCCCGAGATCGACACGAACACGTGATTTCCTTCGAGAAATGGGCGCGACGCATCCCCCACCAGTTCGAAGTGATGCGGCGCGTCCCCGTCGAGCCGTGCGCCGTCGACCTCGAGGTAGAGCATCGTGGCGCTCCAGCCCGAGGCCACCTCCGCGGCGTGCGCCTCGAGCGCAGGGCTCGACGGCAAGGATGCGAGCCGCGCGAGGTCCTGCGGGAGCAGGTTTGCCACGACGTGACGCGCCTCGAGGACGCCCCGGCGGGCGTGCACCCGGAAGCCGTTGGGCGTCGACTCGACGGCGCGCACCTTGTCGGCGAAGCGCACCTCGCCTCCACACCGAGCGATCGCCTCCGCGAGGGCCTCCGCGAGCACCCCGATGCCCCCGTGAACGTGCCCCGTTCCGCGGAACGGATAGTCCATCGCGCCCATGGCGAACGGGGCCTCCGCCTCGGCCGCGCTCGCCTGCACCGTGATCTGGCAGACCGCATCGAGCCAGATCCGCAGCGGCGCGAATCCCAAGAGCCCATGTCTCTCGAGCACCGCGCCCAGCGGTCGCCCCACCACCCGGAGCACGGGCAGGTACGCGGGCAGCTTCGAGGCGTGGAAGGCGAGCGCACCGAGCCCGAACGGCGGCAGCCGTGCCGGGTCGTCGAAGAGCGCCCAGAGCGCGTCGGCCACCGCGCGCTGCTCCTCGAAGAAGCGTCGCAGCCGCGCCACCGGTGCGCCCTCGAACGCACAGAGGCGATCGATGAAGAGGGCTCGATCACCCGGCACGTCGAGCGACAAGCCCGGCGCACGCAGCGAGATGATCGGATCGAGCGGCACGAAGCGAACGGGCAGCGCGAACTCCTCGACCCAGCGCGTGAAGAGCTGACCCGGGCCGAACCCGGAGAACAACGTCGCGCCCGACTCGAAGCGCGTGCCGCCTCGAACGAAGGTGCTCGCGCAGCCCCCCGGGTACTTCAACGCCTCGCAGAGCGTGACGCGCGCGCCGGCCCGGGCGAGCTCGAGCGCGGCCGCGAGCCCACCGAAGCCGGCCCCGATGACCACCACGTCGCGCGTCTCGGACACGCCGGCGGTCCTGGGGCCGCGATGCCCGCGGGGCAACACGCAGCCCCGGCCCCTGATAAGGTGCGCCACGGCAGGCGATGGCGGAGGTCGAGCTCACGTGGCGAAGCGGCACCCTCGAGGTGCGAGGCATGTCCGAGGACGCCACCGGTCTCCCCGCGTCGTGCCGCTGGGATCCGCGCACGCGCTGCCACCGCGCGCCCGGCATCGCCTACGCCGCGCTGGTTCTCGGGCTGCGGGATGCCGGCCACACGCTCGTCGACAAGGCGCGCGCGTACGAGGAATTCACGCTCTCCGCGACCGTGCGCCGCGAGCCCCGTCCCTACCAGACCGAGGCCATCGCCGCGTGGAAGCGCGCCCGTGGACGAGGCGTGGTCGTGTTGCCGACGGGCGCAGGCAAGACCCACGTCGCGGTGATGGGCATCGAGCTCTGGAAGCGCTCGACCCTCGTCGTCGCGCCGACGCTGGACCTCGTGCGCCAGTGGTACGACCTGCTGAGGACCACGTTCGGCTGCGACGTGGGCCTCGTCGGCGGCGGCGAACACGACGTCAAGCCCCTCACCATCACCACCTACGACTCGGCGCACCTTCACGTCGAGCATCTCGGGCACCGCTTCGGACTGCTCGTCTTCGACGAGTGCCATCATCTCCCCGGCGACACCTACGCCCTCGCCGCCCTCCTCGCGCTCGCACCGTTTCGCCTCGGCCTGACCGCGACGCCGGAGCGCGCCGATGGTCGAGAGGCGCGCCTCGACGAGCTCATCGGCCCCGTCGTGTACCGCCGGGACATCGTCGAGCTCAGCGGTGATTTCCTGGCCGAATACGACGTCGTCCGGATCCCCGTCACGCTCTCCCCGGAGGAGCGCGACGAGTACGAGTCCGAGCGGGGCATCTACCGCTCGTTCGTCGCGCAATCCGGGATCCGGATGGGCGCGCCCGACGGGTGGTCGAAGTTCATCCAGCTCTCGGCGCGCAGCGATCACGGCCGGCGCGCGATGCAGGCCTACCGCCGGCAGCGCGAGCTCGCCTTCACGGCCCCCGCGAAGCTCGACTGGGTCGAGCGGCTTCTCTTCCAGCACCGTCGGGACCGGACCATCCTGTTCACCCAGGACAACGCCACGTGTTACGCGCTCTCGCGGCGCTTCCTGATCCCTGCGATCACCCACCAGACCAAGGTGAAGGAGCGCAGCGCCATCCTCGCCGGTCTCGCCTCCGGCGCGTACAACGCCGTCGCCACGAGCAAGGTGCTCAACGAAGGCGTGGACGTCCCCGACGCGAACGTGGCGGTCGTCGTGAGCGGTTCCGGATCGGTGCGAGAGCACGTGCAGCGGCTCGGCCGCGTGCTGCGCAAGAAGGAAGGCAAGCTCGCGACGCTCTACGAGCTGGTCACGATGGACACGAGCGAGACGTTCACGAGCGAGCGGCGCCGCGAGCACAGCGCGTACGACCAGGGCAGGACGCGGGGCCCCCGAGAGTGAGATCATGCTGAGCCCCGAGCACGTCCACGCCCGTCGCCACAAGGACCGCCTCGAGCTCGTCGCGCTGGGCCCGAAGCGCGCACGTGCGATGGAGCTCGCCGAGCTCGCCCTCGACCTCGCCAAGGATCACCTCGGCCGACCGCGGGAAGAGCTCGAGCAGGCCTGGGCGGCCATCGAGGTCGAGGCCCGCGACCGCAAGCTCTTCGAGGGGCTCTGCAAGCGCATCGACGATGCGCTCGTGTTCGAGGCGATGCTCGAAGGCGATCCGGTCGACCTCCGCCGCGACGTCTTCCTCCGCGCCGCGGAGGCGCGGCGCGCCCTCGGCGCGGGCGAGTCCCTCGACCGGGACGCGCTGCTCCAGGCGCTCGCGGACGAGCGTGGCACCGACGCGACGACCCTCGAGCGGGCCCTCTACGCGGACCTCCGCGGCGCCCAGCGATTGACGGGCGTCGGCCCCGTCACGGCGACGGCGCTCGTCGAGTCCCACGACCTCGCGCAGGCCCAGGCGGTCCTGCTCCGCGCGACCCGCGTCACCGTCGAGCTCGAGGGCGCCTCTCCGCTCGCCCTGCGGGGGCTTCTCCGCAAGCTGAAGTTCCAGCGCTTGCTCGCGTCGGTGCACCCGACCGAGACCGGACACCGCCTCGAGCTCGACGGTCCTTTCAGCCTCTTCGACGCGGTCACGAAGTACGGCCTGGCGCTCGCCCTCTCGCTGCCCTCCATCCTCGCCTGCGGTCGACACCGACTCTGCGCCGACCTGCGCTGGGGAAAGGAGCGGCTGCCCCTGCAGTTCGTGCTCGATGGCGCCGCCCGCGCCGCCGACAACCAGCCCGCGCGGCTCTCCGACGAGGCCGAGTCGCTCCGCGCACGCCTCGCCGCGAAGGACGCCTGGCACGTCGAGATCGCCGACACGATCCTCGACCTGCCGGGCGTCGGCGCGTGTGTCCCGGACCTCGTCGTGACGCAGCGGGCCACGGGCAAGCGCGCCTACGTGGAGGTCATGGGTTTCTGGAGCCGCGACGCGGTGTGGAGACGCGTCGAGCTGGTCGAGCAAGGCCTCGGCGAGCGCATCCTGTTCTGCGTCAGCGAGCGGCTGCGCGTCTCCGAGGCGGTGCTGCCCGACGAGGCCCCCGCGGGTCTGCTCGTGTACAAGGGAGTCATCGCGCTCTCGGCGTTCGAAGCTAAGCTCGTCCATCTGCTCCGGAACGCGTGAAGCGACCCGGGCACGGAGAGAACCCACCGTGGCCAGCCCCAAGGATCCTCCCCGACGCGGCCCGACGCGCCGCACCTCCGGCTTCGGCCGCACGTTCCGAAGGCTCTCCTCGAGCGCCCGCAACGCGGTGGAGGTGATGCGCCTCGGGCGGCTCGGAGCGCCCTACGCCGCCGCGTTCGAGATCGTGTCCGAGGAGAAGGTGCACCGCCTGAGGCACTACCTGCCGGGCGTCTCACCCGCGTCGGATGCGGAGACGATCGCCCCGCCGGACGACCCCGAATCGCTCTGCCCGGTGCTGCTCGTGCCGCCGCTGATGGTCGCCTCGGAGGTCTACGACATCTCCCCCGAGCTGAGCTCCGTCACCCAGCTGGTGCGGGCCGGTCTCGACGTCTGGCTCGTGGACTTCGGGGCCCCCGAGCGGATCGAGGGTGGCATGGAGCGCACGCTCGACGATCACGTCCGGGCCGTCGACCATGCCATCGACGCCGTGCGGGCGCGGACGGGCAAGGACGTCCACCTGCTCGGATATTCCCAGGGCGGGATGTTCTGCTACCAGGCAGCCGCCTTTCGACGCAC
>CAIKNO010000263.1 GCA_903828805.1 uncultured Sandaracinus sp.
CCTCGCCGGTGAAGACGAGGGCGAGGAAGGCGACGAAGGCGCGGAGCCTGCCGGACGCGACGGTGAGGCCTCCTCCCCTGTACCGGCGACGGACGCCGATTCGGGCGGCGGTGATTCGGGCAGCGGTGATTCGGGCAGCGGTGATTCGGGCGGCGGTCATGCCGCCACGGAACCGTCCGATCCGAGCGCGGCCGAACCCGAGGGCCCGACGGACAGCGAAGACGACCAGGCCGGCGACGGTGACCTGGACGGCGGTCTCGACGAGCCCGGTCCCGATGGGAACGACGGCGCGGTCGAGCCCTCCCCGTGGGCCGAAGGCGACGAACTCGACGGCGACGACGAGTGACCGACGGACTGGACGAAGCGTTCGAGGCCTGGCGTGCGCTCGTGGCGCGCGGGCCCGGGGGCGTCTCGCCCGAGTCGTTGACGTCGAGGACGGCCGATGGCCTCGCGATCGAGCCGCTCTACGTGGAGCGGGATCGGCCGCAGACCTCTGGGGTTCCATGGCATCCACCCCCGCATCGCGGGGTCGGCGCGGTCGGGGGCGCCGGGCTCCTCGGCGAACTCGAATCGGAGCGCGCCGCCGGCGCGACGCTCGCTTGGGCTCGAGACTCCGCCGATGCCCTGTTGTCGGGGGTGAGGACCGCGCCCGAGGGGCTCGCCGTCGTGCTCGAGCCCCGCGGCCACGTGCAGACGCTGCGCGCGGGCTGCAGCCAGGGCGTCCGCCTTCTGTGTGACCCTTTCAGTCATCTCGATGAGGGCGCCTCGCGTTCGGAGTCGGACCCTCACCCGCTTCTCGATGCGATGGCGGACGCGCTCGCGCGCGGTGGCGCCCCCCTCGGCGCCTCCACGCTCTCGTTTCACGAGGGGCACACCTCGGCGGTCGATGGCCTGGCCGTGCCGGTGGCGTCGTTCATCGCTTCTCTCCGAGGCCTGGAGGCGCGCGGCATCGCGCCCTCGCTCGCAGCCTCCGGGGCGACCTTCGCCCTCGCCTGCGGCACCGATGTCTTCCTGGAAGTGGCTCGGCTCCGGGCGCTGCGCCGGGTCATCGCCAAGGTGCTCGACGCGTGTGGCGTCTCCGAGCGTCCTGCGTTGGTCGCGCGCTCCTCGTTCGCGATGGTCGGAGCGCTCGACGAGGCGACGAACGTGTTGCGGGCCACGCTCGCCACGTCGGCCGCGCTGATCGGCGGGGCGGATCACGTCGGTGTGGTGCCGCACGACGTGCTCCGCGGGGCGACTCCGCGGGGCCGGCGCCTCGCGAGGAACACGGGCCTGGTCCTCGACCTCGAGGCGTTCCTCGGGCGCACCGCGGACCCGGCGCGCGGAAGCTACTTCGTCGAATCGCTCACCGACACCCTCGCGTCCGCGGTGTGGGCCGTCCTCCAGGACGTCGAGCGCCGAGGAGGCATCGAGGCCGCCCGGCCGTGGCTTGCGGAGCGGCGCGCGCGCGCGGACGAGGCGCACGCCAAGGCCGTGGCCACCCGCGCCATCCCCTTCGTCGGAAGCAGTCGATTCCCTCGCGAGGAGACGCTCGGTCCGATCGTCGACCATGGTGCTCGGGACGCCATCCCCTTCGAGGCGCTCCGCCACCGTGGGCGGGACCATGAGGCTGCGCTCGTGGTCCTCGAGGGCTGTCCGGAGGCGAGGGTGGAGTTCGCGCGTGAGGTCGCCGCGATGGCCGCCGATTCGGTGCGTGTCGTGCGCGACCCTGCGGAGGCGGCCTCGCTTCGTGACGAATCCTTCGTGATCCTGTGCGCTCCCGATTCGGCATTCGGAGGCGAGGCCGTCGAGCGGGCGCGCACGCTGTCCTCGGGGGGCCGTCGGGCGGTGGCCGTCGCCGGGCGACCCGGAGCGCACCGGGATGCGCTTCGGTCGGCGGGTGTCGTCGCCTGGGTGCACTTGGGGGCCGACCTCGTGGAGGCCCTCGAGGCGCTGCTCGGTCCTCAGGGGAGCCCTGTCGAATGAGCCGTATTCCTGATTTTTCAGGCGTTCCGTGGACGTCGAGCGCACCGTCTGCGCCGGCCGACGAGGCCGCCGTCCGCACGACCCCCGAGGGCCTCACGGTGCCCCGCTGCGCCGGGCCCGATGCATGGCCGCACCTCGGGTCGCTCCCCGGCCTCTCGCCCTTCGTTCGTGGGCCGTACGCGACCATGTACGTGCAGCGCCCGTGGACCGTGAGACAGTACGCGGGGTTCTCGACGGCCGAGGCCTCGAACGCGTTCTATCGCCGAAACTTGGCGGCCGGACAGACGGGGTTGAGCGTCGCATTCGATCTCGCGACGCACCGCGGTTACGACAGCGACCATCCTCGCGTCGTCGGGGACGTCGGGATGGCTGGGGTCGCCATCGACTCGATCCTCGATACGAAGCTCCTCTTCGACGGGATCCCGCTGGACCGCATCAGCGTGTCGATGACGATGAACGGCGCGGTGCTGCCGATCCTCGCGCTCTTCGTCGTCACGGCGGAGGAGCAGGGGGTCCCGCAGGAGAAGCTCCAGGGGACCATCCAGAACGACATCCTCAAGGAGTTCATGGTGCGGAACACGTACGTGTACCCGCCTGGACCCAGCATGCGGATCGTGGGCGACATCTTCGCCTACACCGCCAAGCACATGCCCCGGTGGAACTCGATCTCCATCAGCGGCTACCACATGCAGGAAGCGGGTGCGACGGCGGATCTGGAGCTCGCTTACACCCTGGCCGATGGCCTCGAATACCTCCGGACCGGCGTCGCCGCCGGCATGAAGGTCGACGAGTTCGCGCCTCGCCTCTCGTTCTTCTTCGCGATGGGCATGGACTTCTTCGTCGAGGTCGCGAAGCTGCGGGCGGCTCGGCTCCTGTGGGATCGGATCGTCGGCAGCTTCGGCTCGACCGACCCACGCTCGCGGGCGCTCCGAACGCATTGCCAGACGAGCGGCTGGTCCCTCGCGGCGCAGGACGTGTGGAACAACGTCGTTCGCACGTGCGTCGAGGCGATGGCGGCCACCCAAGGGCACACCCAGTCGCTGCACACGAACTCCCTCGACGAGGCGCTGGCCCTGCCGACCGACGCGAGCGCCCGGATCGCGAGGAACACGCAGCTGGTGCTCCAGCTCGAGAGCGGGACGACCCGGCCCGTCGACCCGTGGGGCGGCGCGTACCAGGTCGAGGCCTTGACCCACGAGCTCGCGGCCCGGGCCTGGGCCCACAGATC
>CAIKNO010000264.1 GCA_903828805.1 uncultured Sandaracinus sp.
CTCGTACATCGCGCTGGGCTCGTCGGATCCCGACGCCCGGGTGACGTACGGCGGCTTCTCGAACCGCGACGTCGATGGGATCTGGAACTGCGTGGGCCTGACCTGTGCCACGGGCGCGGTCGAGACGAACGACATCGGGATCTCCATCGCGTTCCGCAAGACCCTGGCCCCCGGGGCCGCGAGCACGTTCTCCTTCGTGTACGCGCTCTCGCCGGGCTCGGTCGCCGAGTCCGTCGCGTGCACGACGCCCGCCGAGTGCGGCGATGGGCTGGTCGAAGGCACGGAGTCCTGCGACGACGGCAACGGGCGGCCCGGAGACGGCTGCGATGCCGCGTGCGGTGTCGAGGCCGGCTGGAACTGCATGGGATCGCCGAGCGTGTGCATGTCGATCTGCGGCGACCGCCTGAGGGTCGGGGCCGAGGCGTGCGACACCGGCGGAGCGAGCGCGACGTGCGATGCGGACTGCACGGCGGTCGCGTGCGGCGATCGGACCCTGAACGGGACCGCAGGGGAAGCGTGCGACGACGGCAACCTCGTCGGCGGAGACGGCTGCTCGACGACTTGCCGCCTCGAGGTCTGCGGCAACGGGTTCACCGACGTCCTCGAGGAGTGCGACACCTCGGGGGCGAGCGCGACCTGCGACGCGGACTGCACCGCCGCCCGCTGCGGCGACCGGACCCTGAACGGGGCCGCGGGCGAGGCGTGCGACGACGGCGGCGAGAGCCGCACCTGCGATGTCGACTGCACACCCGCCGTGTGCGGGGACTCCACGCGCAACGCGACGGCCGGGGAGGCCTGCGACACCGGCGGAGCCTCGGCGCTCTGCGACGCGGACTGCACGGCCGCCGCGTGCGGTGACGGGACGCTGAACGCCGTCGCCGGGGAACTCTGCGACGACGGCAACGCGACGGCCGGCGACGGCTGTTCGCCCGCATGCCGGGTCGAGGCGTGCGGCAACGCGGTCGTCGATGCCCGTGAGGCGTGCGACGACGGCGGCGAGAGCCGTACGTGCGACGCGGACTGCAGCGTCGCGATGTGCGGCGATGGAACGCCCAACGCCACGGCGGGCGAGGCGTGCGATGCGGGCGGCGCGTCGCCGGTCTGCGACGCGGACTGCACCCTCGCGACGTGCGGCGATGGCACGGTGAACGCCCTCGCGGGCGAGGTCTGCGACGACGGGAACACGGCGGCCGGCGACGGCTGCTCCTCGACGTGCGCGCTCGAGAGCTGCGGCAACCGCGTGGTCGACGCGGGGGAGGCCTGCGACGACGGCGCGGAGACCGCGACGTGCGACGTGAACTGCACGGCGGTGTCGTGCGGGGATGGCACCGTGAACGTGGCCGCGGGCGAGCTGTGCGACGACGCCGCGGAGACGGCGGCGTGCGACGCCGATTGCACTCCGGCGTCGTGCGGCGACGGCGTGGTCAACGCCGCTTCGGGTGAAGCCTGCGACGATGGGGGGACCTCGGGCGGCGACGGCTGCTCCGCGACGTGCGGCGTGGAGGTCGATGGGGGCATGCCCGATGCGGGCATGCCTGATGCGGGCGAGCCCGATGCGGGTCCGCCGGATGCGGGTGAGCCGGACGCCGGGGCACCGGATGCAGGTGAGCCGGACGCCGGTCCGCGCTTGTTCGGGGTCGCCGGAGGTGCGGCGTGTTCCGCGCACCCGGGACGTGGGGGTGACGGAGCCCTCGGGGTCTTCGCGCTCGGCCTGCTCGCGCTCTTCGTGAGCCGTCGGAGGGGCGCGTGATGCGGGCCCGTCATCGCGCATTCCGCTGTGTGGCCGGGTTCGTGTTCGCGGGGGCCGCGCTCGCGGCCCCGGGCACGGCCTCCGCGCAGGAGGCCACCGACGCGTTCCAGCTCGACCAGTACCGGCCGGCGGTCAGCGTGGACGACGGCTTCGTCGTGTCGCGCCCCGACGACCGCGGCCATCTTCGGATGGGCGCTCGGCTCGACCTCGACTACGCCCTCGCACCGCTGGTCGTCGAGTCCATGGCGGGCACGGCGTCGAGCGAATCGGGCGCGCTGGTGGAGCACGCCCTGCGGGCGCACGTCGGGCTCTCGCTCGGTCTCTTCGATCGGGTGGTCGTGTTCGCCGGGCTGCCGGTGGATCTCGTGCAATCGGGGACCTCGGTCGAAGGCTTGCCGGCCGGGACCGGTGCGGGCCTCGGCGACGTCTGGCTCGGCGCGCGCGCTCGACTCTGGGGCGAGCCCGGAGAGCTGTTCGCGCTCGGCGTGCAGCTGGCGCTCACGCTGCCGACCGCGGGCGCGGCCAACGCCGCGCAGCGATACTCCGGTGAGCTCGGCGCGACCGTCGCCCCGACGGTGTTGCTCGAGGTGCGGCCCGTCTCGAGGCTGCGACTGACCGGCAACGTGGGCGCGCGCTTCCGCACGGACCGCGCGGCCGAGGTCGTGAACCTCGCGATCGGCCACGAACTGACCTGGGCGCTCGGCGCCACCGTCGACGCTTTGCCGGATCTGCTGGCGGTGTACGTGGAGGGGTTCGGGGGCGTCGCGTTCGACGCGCTCGGGACCCCCGCGGCCCGCGTCGGCGCGCCCGTCGAGGTGCTGGGCGGAGCACGCGTGCAGGCGATTCCCGGCCTCGAGCTCGGCGCGGCGCTGGGCACGGGCCTGACGCGCGGCGTCGGCGCACCGGACTTCCGTGCCGTCTTCACGGTGGGCTACGCGGAGCGCCCGATCCGCGACTCCGACCGCGACGCGGACGGTCTGCGGGACCCCGTGGACGGCTGCCCGGATCAGCCCGAGGACGCGGACGGATGGCAGGATGACGACGGCTGCCCCGACCCCGACGACGACGGCGATGGGATCCTCGACCCGGCCGACGCGTGCCCCCGACAGCCCGAGGACCGGGATGGCGACGCCGACGACGACGGCTGCCCCGACCCCGATGCCGTCGACACCGATCGGGACGGCATCCTCGACCCGTCCGATGCGTGCGTGAACGAGCCCGAAGACGCGGACGGCTGGCAGGACGAGGACGGCTGCCCCGACCCCGACGACGACGCGGACGGGATCCTCGATCCGCAGGACCGATGCCCTCGGCAGCCCGAGACGGTCAACGGCTTTCAGGAGGAGGACGGCTGTCCGGACGAGGCCCCCGCGGAGGCCGAGCTCCGGGGCCTCACCGCGCGCATCTACTTCCCGCACGACAGCGCGCAGCCGACCGGAGCGTCCCGCGAGGGGATCTCCGAACTCGCGCGGCTGATGGCAGCGCACCCCGAGTGGCTCGTCGTGACGGTCGAGGGTCACGCCTCGGACATGGGCGACCACGAGTACAATCTGGACCTCAGCCGCCGTCGCTCGGCGCGGGTGCGGCAGATGCTCGTCGAACTCGGCGTCGCCGCGTCGAGGCTCGAGACGGCCGCGCTCGGGCTCACGCAGCTCGAGCGCGCGGGCGACACCGAGGAGGACCACGCGGCCAATCGCCGCGTGAGCTTCTCGGTCACCCGGCGGGCCGACCGCTGAGGGGCGCGGGGCGGGGGGCGGGTTCGCTTCGCGCTCCGCGGGCTGCAGCGGTCTCGAGATGAAGCGCGATGCGCCAGGCCTCCTCCTTCGAGGCCGGGCGAATCGACGCATGGGCTGGGCTGGTCGAGGGCAGGACCCGCACGTCGAGGCGCCCCGGTTCGAGCCGGGGCGCGATGTGCCGGCGGAAGAGCGAGGCGGCCTTGCCGCCGTTCAGACCGATGCGCTCGATCGAAGGGTGCGCCCGGAGCAAGGAGGGGACGTCGTTCGGCACGACGCTCGCGTCGTCGATGTCCGCGTCCAGGCTCCCCGGCCGCACGCACGACGAGGCCACATCCCAGAGCGCGATGCCGCACGACAGCATCGCCGCGACCCGCGCGTCGTAGGGCGCGCCCGGAGGCGCCCCGCCCACGGCGGCGACGATCGACCAGAAGGCGTTCCGGGGATGCGCGTAGTACGCGCCCGCGCGCAGCGAGGCCCGTCCGGGCATCGACCCGAGCACCAGGACGCGGCTCGAGGGCAGAACCAGCGGCGCGAAGCTGTGGATGGGGAGCATCGACGGGTCCGCGCCCTGACCCGCGCGGCAAGGGAGTGTGACACCGGCGCAACGGGCGTTCATCCGGGGCCAGGAGCGGCCCGCGGCCCGGGTCGAGCACGGGGCGCCACGTCGGTCCCGCGGGGAGGCGCTGGGATCGTTCGCGCGCTTCCGGCATGATGGCGCGATGTCCGTTTGCAACCCCGCCTTTGCTTCGCTGCGCGCCCTCCGTGCTCGTCTTTCGCTCGCCTTCTTGGGGGCCCTCGGGGCGATCTTCGCGGTCGGGTGTGGCCTCGACCGGGCACCGATCGCCGACACCCGAGACGCCTCCGCCTTCGACGGTGCCGTGATGGATGCGGGCGACGGTGGCGGGCTGGACGGCGGCCTCGAGGACGCGTGCGTTCCGTCGACCGAGGCCTGCAACGGGCGCGACGACGACTGCGACGGACGCGCGGACGAGACGTTCTCGCTCGACACGGACCTCTCGAACTGCGGCGCGTGCGGGAACGCGTGCGGCGCCGGGTCCCACGGGAGTCCGGCGTGCGCGTCGGGCGCGTGCGGTCTCGGATGCGACGTGGGCTTCGCCGATTGCGACGGCAACCTCGGCACCGGCTGCGAGGCGCCGCTCGACGTGCCCTCGAGCTGCGGGGCGTGCGGCACGGTGTGCAGTGGCGCGACGCCGGTCTGCGATGCGTCGGGGGCGAGCCCGCGCTGCGCGAGCGGATGCAGTGCGGGCAGCAGCTTGTGCGGTGCGAGCTGCGTGGACCTCGCCACGAGCGCCTCCAACTGTGGCGCGTGCGGCGTGGCCTGCGCGGACCGAGACCACAGCACGGGACGCTGCGAGGGGGCCATGTGCCGCTACGCATGCGACGCCGGGTTCGCGGACTGCAACGGCATCCCGGAGGACGGCTGCGAGACCCCGCTCGACACCCTCACCGATTGCGGCGCGTGCGGCACGGCGTGCGCGTTCTCGAACGCCAGCCCGGTGTGCGCCTCGATGACGTGCGCGCTCGGGGTGTGCAATCCGGGCTTCGGCAACTGCGACGGCATGGACGGCACC
>CAIKNO010000265.1 GCA_903828805.1 uncultured Sandaracinus sp.
GCTGTCGGCGGGCAGCTGCTGGGAAGACAGCGATTGCATGGCCGGACGGCGCTGCCGCGGTGAGCGCATCTGTCCCTGCGGGTCGCGCTGCCTGCTGCCCGACGCACCGGGCTCGTGCACCCTCTGAGGACGGGCTTCTCTTGAGGCGGCATGGGTGGCCCGGACGCGCCGGGCCGCCCATCGTCCGCAGGGCTCACAAGGTGGAGACGAGGACCTCGCGGCGCCCGCCGGCCTTGCCGTTCGACGGGCCCACCACGCCCTCCGACTCCATCTTCTCGACGAGCTTGGCGGCCTTGTTGTAGCCGATGCCGAGCTGCCGCTGGATGTGGCTGATCGAGCAGTATCCGGCGGTCGCCACGCACGCGACGGCGCGGTCGTAGAGCGGATCGTCGGAGCCCCCGCCGCCCTCGCCTTCGTCCTGCACGCCGCCGTCCTCGTCGCGCGGCTTGAGGATGTCCTGATCGTAGACCGGGGCCCCTTGCGCGCGGAGATGGTCGCAGAGCGCCTGGACCTCGTGCTCGGCGACGTAGGCGCTGTGAAGGCGGCGCAGGTCGCTCGCGCCGGGTGGGATCATGAGCATGTCGCCCTGCCCGAGGAGATGCTCCGCGCCGATGCGCCCGAGGATGGTCTTGCTGTCCTCGCGCTGGCTGACCTTGAAGGCGATGCGCGCGGGGAAGTTCGCCTTGATCATGCCGGTGATGACGTCGACGCTCGGCCTCTGCGTCGCGAGGATCACGTGGATGCCCGCCGCGCGGGCCTTCTGCGCCAGGCGCGCGATGGCGGCCTCGACGTCCTTGGCGGCCACCATCATCAGGTCGGCGAACTCGTCCACCACGACCACGACGTAGGGGAGCTTGTTCGGCATCGGGAGCGCATCGGCGCCCTCGCCGTCGACGGGATCGACGAGCACTTCTTCGCCGTCGACACCGTAGGCGCGCTGCTTCCCGACCTTCTTCGGCGTGAGCTTCTCGGCGGCCAGCTCGCCCCGGAGGACCTTCTCCACGCGCTCGTTGTACGTCGTGATGCTTCGGGCACCGGCGTCGGCGAAGAGCTGGTAGCGGCGCTCCATCTCGTCCACGGCCCACCGCAGCGCGAGGGAGGCCTTCTTCATGTCGGTCACGACGGGCAAGAGCATGTGCGGGATGCCGTCGAAGACCTTGAGCTCGACCACCTTGGGGTCGATCATCAGCATGCGGACCTCCTCCGGGGTCCGCTGCATCAGCAGCGAGCAGAGCATCACGTTGAGCCCGACGCTCTTGCCCGCCCCGGTCGCGCCGGCGACGAGCAGGTGGGGCATCTTGCTGAGGTCGCCGTACACCGGCTGTCCCGCGATGTCCTTGCCGAACGCGGTGGGCAGCGCCGACTTCTGGGCGTTCTCTTCCCAGCGTCGATCTTCGAGGATGTCCCTCAGAAACACGGTCTGACGGTGCTTGTTCGGCAGCTCGAAGCCCACGCGGGCCTTGCCGGGGATGGGCGCGACGATGCGGACCTTCTGCGCGGCGAGCGCCATCGCGAGGTCGTCGGCGAGCGACGCGATCTTGCTCACCTTCGTGCCGCTCTCCGGCTCGAGCTCGTACATCGTGACCACCGGGCCGGGATGGATCTCGTCGACGCGCCCCTTCACGCCGTAGGCCTCGAGCTTGGCGACGAGCCGCGTCGCGTTGTCGCGCAGGGTCGCCGCGTCGATCTCGATCTGCTGGGCCGGGGCCGCGTCGAGCAGGGAGGTCGGTGGCAGCTGGTAGACCCCTCGCTTGGGCGGGGGCGCAGGAGCCGCGACGACGACGGGCTTCTCCACGGACTCGCGCGGCGCGACGATCGTCGGGCCCTTCGGGGTCTCGGCCCGCTTCGCGGGCAAGGGCGGAGGGGCGTCGATCGCGGCCTCGGCCTCGTCGTCCTCGACCGCGGGTTCGTCGTCGATCTCGGACACCAGCGCGTCGGCGTCGATCGCGGCGTCGGCGACCGTCTTCTTCGCCTTGCGGGCGACAGCCGCACGGGGGCTCGGCACGGGCTCCGGCTCGGGCTTCTTGCGTGCCGTCGGACGGGTGGCGCTCACCGCGGGGGCGGCGTGGGGCACGGCCGAAGGTCCGGTGCGCGCCGTGACGGCCGGCGCCGCTTCGGGTTCGGGCATCTCGTCGGGCGGGGCCTCCTCCGCACCGTCGTGCGCGGGCTCCCCGTCGTCGGCGTGACCGCCGAGCACGATGCGGGGCGCGTCCTTCTCGCGCTCGAGCCGCTCGATCTCCCGGGCTTCCTGGAACGCCTCCCACAGGCTCGACGTCCATTCGCGCGCCGCGCGTCCACCCGCGACCGTGCCGGCGATGAGGGCCCGCGTGGCCCCGACGATCGAGAACGACGTGCGTAGCACCACCGTGACCAGCAGGATGGCGATGCCGACGACGAAGGCCCCGACGAGGCCGAGCATCGAGCGCAGCA
>CAIKNO010000266.1 GCA_903828805.1 uncultured Sandaracinus sp.
CCGCGACGCCGGAACCGCCCGCGACGCCGGAACCGCCCGCGACGCCGGAACCGCCCGCGACGCCGGAACCGCCCGCGACGCCGGAACCGCCCGCGACGCCGGCACGCCCCGCGACGCCGGCACGCCCGGCGGCCCCACGGCCCCGCCCGATGGCGAGGTGCGGCTCGATGGGGACGCGTCCGGAGACGATGCCGGCCCGCCGCAGGACGCCGGCCGCCGCAACGACGGGGGCCTCGTCGGCGACTGCGCGTGCCGCGCCGCCCCGGGTGCTGGCGCCCCGGGAGCGGTCCCCGCCGCCCTCGCCCTCGCCGCGGTGACGTCGCTGCGCCGCCGCCGGTCCGCGGCCCGCCCGGGCCGGACAACGGAGCATCCCCGCCGATGAAAGACCCCGCCCTCCCCGTCGAGGAGCGCTTCGGCGCGTACCGGCTGCTCGAACCGCTCGGCCAGGGCGGCATGGCGGTCGTGGCCCGCGCCGAGCGCCTCGGCGACGCCGGGTTCCGCAAGCGGGTCGCCCTCAAGCGGATCCTGCCGCAGTACCGCCGCGACCCGTCACTGCTCGAGCGCTTCGCCGCCGAGGCGCGCACGGGGGCCCGGCTCGATCACCCGAACCTCGTGCAGTTGCTCGACTTCGGCCTCGATCCCGAGCCCTACCTCGTGCTCGAGTTCGTGGAAGGCGTGTCGCTCGGCGCGCTGCTCGCCCGCCTGTCCGAGCGGCGTGAGACCCTCGACGTCGCCGCCGCGTGCTTCATCGGCGCCGAGGTCGCGCTCGGGCTCGACCACGCGCACCGGAAGAAGGACGACGACGGCACGCCGCTGGGGATCGTGCATCGCGACGTGAGCCCCCAGAACGTGCTGCTCGGCCACGAAGGCGCGGTGAAGGTCAGCGATTTCGGGCTCGTGAAGGCCGCCGACAACGTCCTGAAGACCCAGAGCGGGGTCACGATCGGCAAGCTGAACTACATGGCCCCCGAGCAGTCGGCGGGCGGGGACGTCGACGCCCGCGCCGACGTGTTCTCGCTCGGGGTCGTGCTCTGGGAGATGCTCACGATCCGCCCGCTGCTGCCGCTGGGCGACCCGGCGGCCCTCCTCCGCGCGCTGCACGCGGGCGCGTTCCCCCCGCCCTCGTCGGTCCACGCGGACGTGCCCCCCGAGCTCGATGCGCTCGTGCTCGCGTGCCTCGCCGTCGATCGTGAGGCGCGCACTCCGTCGGCCCAGCAGGTCAGCCAGGATCTGCGCGCCATCCAGCACGCCCGCGCGCCCGGGTACGGCCGGGAGCAGCTCGCACGCACGCTGCAGTGGCTCTTCCCCGAGCGCGGCTGGGAGCTGCCGGAGCCCGAGCGACCGGCGCTGCAGCCTTCCCAGGAAGAGCGCGCGAGCCTCTCGCCCAACACCCCGGCGCCGTTGGCGTTCCAGCGCGCCAGGCGCGCAGCACGCGTCGGTGGGGCAGAAGGTTCCGGGCGGAGCGACCCGGGAACGTCGGGCGGCCTGGTCCGGAGGCGGGGCACGTGGCTCGCGCTCGGCGCCGGGCTCGGCGCGGCGGTGGTGCTGGGCCTGCTCGCCGCCGCGGCGCTCGCCGTGACGGTGTGGCAGCGCAGCCGCGGCAGCGCGGGGTTCGGTGTCGGTCCCGACGTCGGCCACTCCGTCGTCGTGTCGTGCGACGCGCCGGGCGCCCGCTTCGCGCTCGGCGATCGGCCCCTGCCCGGCCGCAGTCCCCAGATCCTGACGCGCGCGGACCTCGGCGGCGCCCCCTTGGTCGTGATGGCCCCCGGCCGCGAGGCCGTGATCGTCCGGCCCGAGCGGCTCTTCGAGCTGGCGATGGGGCGCGGGGACGGCGCGGTGTTCATCCCGCTGCCGCAAGCGACGCTGTCCGAGCAGCTGGTGCACGTGCACTTCCAGGGCGAGGGCACGGCCCAGCTCGAGGAGGGCGAGGAGCTCGGCCCGGTGCCGGGCGTGGTCCGCGTGCAGTGGACGCAGGACGAGCGCCCCCCGATGCAGCTGCGGATCTTCGACCACCAGACCGGCGCGCCGCAGACCTACTCGCTGTCGGGATGCGATCCGACGCGGGTCTGCTCGATCGACGTCGGCCGCTCGTCGGTGCCCTGAATCGACGACGGACGGACCTGTCGGCGGCGGGCGCGCACCGCGCGGAAGAAGTCGCTCAGCAGGGCCCCGCACTCGGCGCCCAGCACCCCCGCCGAGAGGACGAAGCGGTGGTTCAGGCGGGGATCGCTGCCGATCGCGTAGAGCGTGGTCGTGGCCCCGGCCTTCGGATCGTCCGCGCCGTACACGACGCGCGCGACCCGACCGTGCACCAGCGCGCCGGCACACATCGGACACGGCTCGAGCGTCACGTAGACGACCGCCCGCTCGAGCCGCCAGCTCCCGAGGACCGCTGCGGCCTCGCGCAGCGCGAGGATCTCGGCGTGCGCCGTCGGATCTTGCGAGGTCTCGCGGAGGTTGTGCCCTCGACCGATGATCGCGCCATCGAGCACGATGACGCATCCGACCGGCACCTCGCCCCGCGCTTCGGCCCGGCGGGCCTCGGCGATGGCCTCGCGCATGAACTCGACGTCCTCCGCGGACGGCGGTGCGACCGAAGCGGACCCCGCGCCCGGCGTCACGTCTGCTGGTGACTCCGCGGCCCCCGGCAACGCGGCCGGCGACTCCGCGGCCCCCGGCAACGCGGCCGGCGACTCCGCGGCCCCGGGGAGCGCGGCCCCGTCGGGGGGCTCCGCATCGTTCACGGACATGAAACCACGATGTTCGAGGCCTAAATTGCGCTCGGCTCGGGAAACCAAGTTTCCCGAGCCGAACGGAGCCAGGAGGATTCGAACCTCCGACCCCTGGTTCCGTAGACCAGTGCTCTATCCAGCTGAGCTATGGCTCCTCGAAGGGCGCGAACAGTAGCGGTCTCGCGCCCTTTGTCAACTCCGATCCTTCACCCCGTCCGACCGGCGTCGGGGGGGCCGTCTCGCCGTGCGACCTCCCGGAGGAGCTCGCCTGAGAAGACGGGATCGAACGGAGAGGGCGGGATTCGAACCCGCGGTACGCTTTTGGCGTACTCTCGCTTAGCAAGCGAGTGCCTTAGGCCACTCGGCCACCTCTCCGGCGGCAACGGATCGCCGCTCCTGCCTCGCGACAGGAAGCGACGGTGTAGCGGCGGGCCCCGTTCGTGTCAAACGCCGCGTGTCGGGCGCCCTCCGCGAGCGCGCCGCGCGGCGACCGGGGCGTCCCCGTCCTGCCTCAGCTCGAAGCGACGACGATCACCTTGTCGTCGCGCCCAAGCGTCGCGCGCTCGCGCTTCGGCGGGTTCGTGCGCACGCCGTACGCCTTGTCGGCGTCGCGTGCGAGCGCGTGCACGCGGTATCCGATCGCGATCTCGCCACGGCGGCGCGCCGACTCGACGACGGTCGCGAAGCTCACCTCGACGTCCGGGCGCACGTAGTCCGTCGCCGGCTTCAGGTAGATCTCCGCGCCCTCGGGGTCGAAGAGGTCCGAGAGCACCGCGAAGAGCGCCTTGTTCTCGGCGACCTGGCACATCATCAAGCTCACCAGCTTGTCGCTGACGATGAAGTCGTCGGCGTCGGTGACCTCGGCGAGGCGGCGGTTCCGCACGTCGCGCATCTCGCTGACGATCGCGAGGTCCTTGCCGATCTTCTCGCCCATTTCGCGCAGATGGAGCAGCGTGACGAGGACCCGGGCATCGGACCGCTCGGGGTCGAGCCCGTTGTCCGAGAGCACGATCAAGTGATCGAAGCGTCCGACGTCGAGCGAGTCCAGCACCGCGCGGTCGGTCGTGTCCGCCGTGCGGTACGTGAGCTTCTGCTGCTTCAGCGCGTCCACCAGGCCGAGGACCATCGCCTCGTCCTCGGACTCGGCCACCACGACCACCTCCGAGCCCGGCGCGACGTAGGCGTCGAGCCCCGTGACGATCGCCGCGAGGCGCTCGTTCGCCCCGAGGATCAGCGTCCGCTCGGGCACCGGGCGCGCGCGCTCCGGGCACGCGATGGCCCCCTCGTCGAAGGGCTCGGGCTCCGCCGCCGACACGACGGTGTCGTCGTCCGCCGAGACGGCGATCAAGCGGTCACCCGCCTCGATCCGGCGGCCGAGATCCGGCAGCACCATGGGCATCCCCTCGTGCACCAGGCCCATCAGGCTGGAGGTCGGGTAGAGGTTCAGCACCTCGCCGAACGTGCGGCCGACGAGCTTGTCCGCGTCGCCGAAATAGATCTCGTCCCCGCCGAAGTCGAGCAGCTCGGTGTGCACCACCGAGAGCCCGCTCTGGCGGCACGTCTGCACGGTGATGCGCGAGATCAGATCGCTCGCGAGGATGACCTCCGCCTCGTCCTTGCCGACCATCTTGGCGATGCCGTGGTTCCGGGCGTGCTTGAGCTCCGCGACGATGTGGTAGGGCGCCTTGCGACGGTCGGGCGCGTGCAGCACCGCCAGGAGCGTCTTGATGACGTGCACGTCGGGATCGCCGTCCTCGGGAGACAACACGAGGATGGTGCGCGAGGTCTGCACCGCGACCATCGTCAGGTCCCCCAGCTCGGTGGTGCTGCCGGAGCGGCACACGATGCGGGTCGACTTGAGGTCCTCGATCCGCTCGCGGATCGCGTCCTCCATCTCGACCTTGTCCATCGGCGACAGGACGACGATGCACGCGTCGCGCTGGTTCTCGTTCGCGGTGATCAGCTCCTCGAGCACGGTGAAGATCGACGCGTTCCACCCGAGCACGACCGCGTGCCCCTGCTCGATCACGCGGGAGCGGCCCTTGCGCAGCCCGTCGAGCTTCGACTCGAGGCCGCTGTTGAGCACGCCGACGAGGGCCGAGAACACGAAGATGCCGCCGAGGGTGATGCCGAGGTTCGCGAGCAGGAAGGGCCACGAGCCGGCGTCGCCGCCGATCGCCCCGGCGTCCATGGTGCGCATCAGGCCGTACCAGACCCGCTCCGCGGGCCCGAGGTCGCTCAGCTCGCCGGGCAAGAGCGCGAAGGCCGAGACGAGCAGCGCCCAGGCCACGATGAACACGAGCGTGCCCAGCGCCAGCAGGCCGATGAGGGCGGGCGTGCCGCGCGCCATGAGGTTGTCGAAGGCGTAGCGGAGCCGCTCGCGGACGGTCGGCGCGTGGAGGGGCTGGGTCATGGGCGGCGGAGGATACACGCCGCGTGAAGCCCCGACGCGCCGCGCGGGCTCGACGGGCGGGCGCCCCGACGCGCCGCGCGGACTCGAAGCGCGGGCGCCCCGTCGGGACGGCGCTGCAGCGCCCAGTCGGCGCGGCGATGCAACGCCCCGTCGGGGCGGCGATGCGGCGCCGCGCGAGGACGAAGCGCGGGTATCCTGCGGCCCATGCGAACCCTGGTGCCGATGCTCGCGCTGCTCGCTTGGATGACGCCTGGACGGGCGCACGCCTGCCGCTGTCAGGAGATCTCCCTCGACGAGGAGCGCGCCCGCTCCACCGCGATCTTCGAAGGCCGGGTGCGGCGCCTCTCGCCCTCCGGCGGCGGCGGTCCGGTGCGGGTGCTCTTCGAGGTCGTGCAGAGCTTCCGCGGCGCGGACCACGAGCAGGTGGAGGTCGTGACCGCGGGGACGAGCGCGGCGTGCGGCGTGTCCTTCGAGCCGGACCGGAGCTACCTGGTGTTCGCGCAGGACGCGCCCGAGGGGGGGCTGCGCACGGGCCTCTGCAGCCGCACCCGCCCGATGGAAGAAGCCGGCGCCGACCGGGCGGCCCTGGGTTCGGGCGTCATCCCGGTGGACATCGCCGACCGGGCGGGCTCGGAGGTCGAGCCGCGCCTGCAGGTCCGGCCGCGGGCAGGATGCGCCGGCTGCAGGGTCGGCGGCGAGGACCCGGGCGCGCCCGCCGCCGGGCTTCTCCTGGCGGGCCTCGCGTGCGTGACACGGGCGCGACGTCGGCGTGCGAGAATTCGTTGACAGCCGCCCCCGTTGGGCTACAACCGCCCGCGGAGAGCTGGCCGAGTGGTCGAAGGCACTTGATTCGAAATCAAGCGTGCCCTTACGGGTACCGTGGGTTCGAATCCCACGCTCTCCGCTGGTGAGTGAAGCGGTCTCCTCCCGGAGGCCGCTTTTCTTGCGTCTGGGGCCTCTCGGGCCCGGGATCGTTGGGTCCGGTGTCGTTTGGGTCCGGTGTCGGTGGCTCGGTGCTCGCGAACCACGCGCACCGGGGAGTCGAGACCGGGGCGTCGGGGCGGCAGCGCCCGGGCGAAGGCCGAGTCGGCCGATGGTTCTTTGCAGCACGTCTGGAGAGGTGACCGAGTGGCCGAAGGTGCACGACTGGAAATCGTGTGTACCAGAAATGGTACCGCGGGTTCGAATCCCGCTCTCTCCGTGATGTCGAGGGGTGCCGCGTCCCAGCATGCCGAATCCCGGCTTGCTGAGCGCGGTCGACCGTAGTAGGTCCCACGCTCTCGTCTCCGATCGAAGGATCGGTCCATGGCCTCGCCAACGCTGGCCCGTCAACCTGCCAGGCCCGGAAGGGAGCAACAGTCGCGGTGACCAGCGTGTGGCGGGGCCTTCAACTTTCCGTCGCCCGACGTCGAGAGCCCGCCCGCGCGAGGGGCCGCACAAAGGCTGCAGCCGTCGGCCGAGCGGCCTCGCCGTCGTGAACGCTCTGCGGAGGGGTCACGCCTCCGAAGGTCCTTCCGCGATGCGTCTGCGGATAGGTCATGCCTCCGACGCTCCTTCCGCGTGCGCTCTCCGGATGGGTCGCGCCTCCGACGCTCCTTCCGCGATGCGTCTGCGGATGGGTCACGCCTCCGACGCTCCTTCCGCGTGCCCTCTCCGGATGGGTCACGCCTCCGAACGTCCTTCCGCGTGCCCTCTCCGGATGGGTCACGCCTGCGGTCTCGGTGCTCTGGCCCGTGTGCGGCGCGCTCCTTCCCGCGCGGCCGCTCTCGGAGCGCCTCCGCAACCCGGCCGGGCCCGGACCCTGACCGTCAGAGCCCGCGTCGAAGGACGGGCTCGCCCGGCTCGAGCGCCTCGGAGCCCGGCTCGGCCCGACCGGGCACCGGCGCCAGACGCGTCTCGAGCCGCAGCGCGATCCGGACGTCGAACGCGTCGTGTCGGGTGAACCCCATCTTGTGGGCCGTCGCCTCGGCGGTGACCGAGAAGACCCGACGGCGACCCTCGATGACGTTGCCGACGTACGCGCCGACGGCGCCGACGCCAGACTCGTCGGCCGCTACCACCTCGAGCCCGCGCAGCTCCACCCCGTGGGCGGCGGCGATGGCCTCGACCTGCTCCCGGACCCGCGCGACCGAAGGCACCGCCCCGCCGCGCTCGTAGCTGATCGAGTCGACCTCGTTGCGCGTCGCCTGCAGCGTGTCGAGCATGCGGAGCTCGGCCCAGCCGTAGACCCCGGAACCACCGACGATCGAGAGGGCCAGGGCGATGATGGCGAGACGCGGCGGGGTGAGCTCCACGGGCGGAGCCTACGCGAGTCCGCGTCCGGGGGGTACTGACCCGCGCCGACGTCCGCGCACGAGCCGCGTCAGCGCGGCTCCGCCGCCGCGCGGCCGGCGGCCTCGACGAGCCAGGCTTCGCCCGGATCCCGGAGGCCCGACACCGCCTCGACGCCGCCTTCGGCGTCGACCCAGCGGGCGAGCGACTTCATGCCCTGCTCGACCGTCACGGTCGCGCGGAAGCCCAGCTCTCCGACCGCCTTCTGCACGTCGAAGAGGGCGCTCCGGGTCCGGCGAACGACGTCTTCCACCGTGGGCGCGGCGGGCCTCCCCGCGCCCAGCCGCGCCGCCGCGTGGGCCAAGACGCGCGGGACGCCGTGACGGGGCGGCGGCAGCCGGAGCGCCCGGCTGAGCGAGAGCAGGAACTCCCGCAGCTCGAGGAATTCCGGGTCGCCGAGGTGATAGGCCTGCCCGGCCGCGTGGGGCACCCGCGCTGCGAGCGAGACCGCCTCCACGAGGCTGTCGATGTGCGTCGTCGCGACGAGGTTCCGGCCGGGGCCGTACATCGAGATCCCCCCGGCCCGCGCCTCGCGCAGCAGCGCGGGCAGGGACTCGGTGTCGCCGGGACCCCAGAGCCAGCTCGGGCGCAGCGCGGTCACCGAGAGCTCGGCGTCGCTGCCCGCGAGCGCGATCTCCTCGGCGAGGCGAAGCGCGCGCGCCCGCTCCCCGAGCGGCTCGCCCGGCAGGTCACGGGCCTCGTTCCAGTGGACCCGGTCCTGGTCGGCGAGGGTGACGTCGGTGCTCGACACGAGCACGACCCTCCCCACGCCGGCGTGCCGGGCGGCCGCGAGCACGTTCTCCGTGCCGGCCACGAGGCCCCATCGCCACGCGGCGGCGCCCGCGCGAGCCGACGTGAGGCCGGGCGGATGCACGACGACGTCCGCGCCCCGGGCAGCGACCGCGACGCTCGACGGATCGAGGATCGAGCCCGCGTGGACCCGCGCGCCCAGGGCCTCGAGCCCCGCGAGGGCCGCCGGATCGTGGGTCAGGACGGCGACGCCGTCCCCGCGCTCGAGGAGATGCCGCGCGATGGCCGCCCCCGCAAAACCCGTCGCCCCGGTCACGAGGAAGTTCACGGCCCGGGCGTATCATTGGCCGACGCGAAGGGGAAGGCGGCTACGATGGGGCCGGCATGCGGCGATGCAGAGGTCCCTCGGGTGCAGCGACGTCCCCGGCCGTCCCGTCGGCCGCCGGGCGCGTCGGCGCGAGGACGCGCGGATTGTGGCTCGTCGCGGTGCTCGCGTGGGGCGCGGGCTGCGGCACGCCCACGACCTGCATCGACGAGGACCTCGACGGGCGGGGTCCGGGCTGCGCGGACGGCACGGATTGCGACGACGCGAACGCCGCGCGCGGGGCCGACTGCGACGCGGTGCCCGCGCCCGACTGCGCGGCCACGCCGACCGCCACCGGGTGCCCGTGCCTCGCCGCCAGCGTGGCCCCGTGCGGCCTGCCGGAGGGGATGGACGCGGCGTCCGGGAACTGCGAGCCAGGTCGCACGCGCTGCGTCGCCTCGCACTGGGGTCTGTGCATCGGCGCGGTGGGGCCGAACCCGGAGTTCTGCGACGGGCAAGATCAAGACTGCGACGGACTCGTCGATGAGACCGTCCGCAGCCCCTGCGGGGGCTGCACGCCCGGGTGCGCCGGCGAGGTGTGGGGGGCGCCCTTCGACGACGACGGCCTCGACGACCTCGACCGCACCGCCTCCGGGGCCCTCACCCTGCGCCGCCTCGAGGTCGCGTCGAGCACCGTGTGGGCGCCCAATTCCGCCGACGGAACGGCCTCGCGGATCGACGGCGAGACCGCCCTCGAGACGGCCCGCTACGCCACCGGGGACGGGAGCGCGTTTCCCCTCGAGCCGAGCCGGGTGGCGGTCGACTGGAACGGCGACGCGTGGATCGCGAACCGGGCGTTCGAGGGCGTCGCGAGCGTGATCCGGATCGCCGGTGATCCCACCCGCTGCGAGGATCGGGATCGCGACGGCGCGGTGCGCACCTCGTCGGGGCCGACGGACGTGCTGACCTGGGGGCAGGACGAGTGCGTGCTCGCCTCGCTCGACGTGGGGGCCGAGCGCGAGGTCGCGCGCGCGCTGGCCATCGACGGAGATCGCGGGCTCGACGGGGCCTCGGGGGGCAACGCGTGGGTGGGGCTGCACGACGGGCACGCGTTCGTCGAGATCGACGGCGCGCGCGGGGTCGTGCTGCGCCGGGTCGAGACGCCGGGGTTCTCGCCCTACGCGGCCGC
>CAIKNO010000267.1 GCA_903828805.1 uncultured Sandaracinus sp.
GTCCACGAGGGGCAGGTCGTCGGGCCCGATGACGCAGGGCGCGAAGCAGCCCCCGTGGAAGCTCGCGATCGGCCGCCGCGCCCACACGGCGACCCGCCGATCGGTCGCGAGAACGACGAGCCGCGTCGGCCTTCCGTCCCGCGCGTGGGCGCTCGCGGCATACAGCGGCCACGCCAGGTGCTTCGATGCGTCGATGCTGCGCTGCACCTCGACGAGCACCCGCTCCGTGTCGCTCTCCACCGCGAGGTCGACCGTGTAGACCGCGGGCGAGAGGTCCGAGAACGTCTCGCTCACCTCGACGAGCGGGCCCAGCTCGACGCCGAGCGCGTGCGCGAAGAGTCCTCGCAGCGCCGAGGGCGAGCCGCGCAGCAGCGAGATCAAGAGTTCGTGTTCGACGCTGGGCACGCCGCCGAACGAGCACGCCGCGGACCGCCCCGATTCGTGCTCCAATTCAAAGCAATTCGGCCCCTCGGGCGGCGGATCGGCGGACGGCGGCGCGCCGGACCCGCACCTCGGATGGGGTTCTCGAGCCCGCCCGGTGCGAGGCCCGTCCACCGCCCACGCCTCCGCGACCCCAGGCTCGGTCTGCCCCCGGCCGCTGCGCTGTCCGCGCGGCCGGCGCGCGCTTCGACGCGGGGCGCGGAGCGGCTCCGCGAGGGCGGGCCGTGCCAGCACACGGACGCTTTCTTCCTCCTCGAGGCCCTGCACGGCCCCGACGCTCGGCTCGCCCTGCACGCCGACGTGCTCGAGGCCGCGCCGAAGGACGCATGGACGCGCTCGTCCCCGCACGTGCGCTCGGCGACCCACGCGGCTGCGATGGGATGGGTCGCGATGCGCGCGTCGCGGCCCGCCGCGGAGGAGGCCCTCGGTCGACTGCGCTCGGCGCGGGCCCGGGTCGGGCACGACGTGTCGACGCCCCTGACGCGCGCCGTCGACGCGGTGCTGGGCGACGCGCTCCCCGACCTCGCCGTCGACCCCGAGATGCGCCTGCGGGTGCCCCACCTGAGCGCGGAGCTCGCGGCGGCGCGCGCACGGCACCCGTGGGTCCTTCACGTGCAGGATCCCCAGGACCTGCACGTCACCGGCGTCGCGCCGTCGGTCCGCGTGCTGCCGCGGCTCGCGGCCGAGCCGCGATGGCTGGGCACGCACCTCGTCGCGCTGTGGGCACCGTTCTCGCACCCGTTCGCGGACGCCGTGCGCGCCGCGGTCGACGCGCGGCCGACGAAGCTCGCGAAGACGGCGCTCGACGCCGCGCTCATCGCGCTCTTCGACGCGGTCGTGCGGGACGTCGGCGCGGTGCGCGGCTCGGCCCCGCAAGAGGCGACCGTGGTCGCCGTCGCGGCCGTCGAGCTCGCGACGCTGCGCCCCCGGTCGGGCGCTCCCACGCCAGACCACCACGCGGTGTCGATCCTCCTCGCCGACCGCTGGTCCCGCGGCACGATCGCACCCGCCGTCTCGCTCGGCGCGCGCCACGAAGAGACCCCACGCTGGGAGGCGGCCATCGACCGTGCGCTCCGCTGACGCACGGCGCTGCGCGCCACGACGCCCA
>CAIKNO010000268.1 GCA_903828805.1 uncultured Sandaracinus sp.
GAACCGCACCGACGACGCGACCGCCGCGCTCGGCCCGCCCGATGGCCGCTGCGCCGTGCTGCGCGCAGGCGGGACCATCACGCTCGAGCTCTCGCCCGATCAGCGTCTCGAGACCGACGGCTCGCCCGCCGCCGACCTCTTCGTCGAGCTCGGTGCCGACCCGCCTTCCGGCCCTTATCGCGTCGACGTCGGCGTGGAGAGGCACCAGTACACGACCGTCGCGGCGGGGCTCATCGGCAGCAGCCCCCTCGACGTGGATCAGCACGGCATCGCGCGCTTCCGCTACGTGCGGATCAAGAACCGCGACCGCACGACCGCGCTGTGCATCGACGCCGTCGGTTCACTCGAAGCGCCGCCGCCCGGCACGCACGGCGTCGAGTGACCCCGATCGGGCGCCCGCCCAGGGCGAAGCGCGCCCTCGCCGGACGCAGATTCTCCGCGTCGAGCCCCTTGTGGCTCAGGAACCGGTCGAACTGCTCGATGCCGTGCTTCGGCCGGATGTCCGCCGTCTCCGCGAGAGCGGCGAGGGCGACTGAGCTTGCGCATCCCGCTCCACGTCGGGGATCGTCAACCAATTCCGAGGGGATCCTTCAGGGGGCTTCCTCGAGGTCCCCGGTTCAGACCCATGATGTTGATTCTTGACAAACTTGTTGGACTACACGAGTGACACCGCTCGGCAGAGCGACCTCTCCCTCCGCCAAGACAAAGTTTTTTGGAGTCCACCTGATGCGCAGAAGAATCGTGGCTGCCGTGACCGTGCTCGCACTCTCGGGCTGTCCCTCGACCACACCGACCCCCGTCGATGACAGTGGCGCCCTGATCGATGTCGGGATGGAGAGCCGCGCCGGGGTCCTCCTCGACGAGGTGCCGGTCGAAGCGCGTGAGGCGCTCGCGGCCGAGCTGCTCGACCGGCCTCGTGAATTCTGGATGGAGCGCGTCCGTCGGCAGATCGACACGACGCTTTACCGCCTGACCTATCGGCACCTCTATTTCGACCCGTCGGAGGGCAAGGGGCAGCTCCCGCTGCCGCCGGTCGATCAGTGGCGCTTCGAGCTCGGTGAACCCGCGCGGGCGGAGATCGACGGGCACGACCTCGTCGTGGTGCCCTACGCGTTCAGTGCGACGCTGCTCGCGCCCGCCGACGCGCCGGGACTCTCCGACCCGATGCTGGCGGACGTCGGCGGTGTCATCGAGGAGGCGTTTTCTCTGCCGGCCGATCCGGAGCACCTCCTCGAGCGCACCGGCTACGCCTGCATGAACGAGGATGACTTCCCGCCGAACAGCGTCGACACGGAGAACGCACGCCAGTTCTTCGACGATACGTGCGAGGCCTCGGGGCCACGCGAGATCGAGGACGGTTGTCACGTGACCACCGCCGTGACCCGTAGCTGCGTCGAGGCGCTCCGGGACGAAGTCGGTCTCGTCGAGACCACCGTGCGGTTCACGCGGGTCGCCTGGAGCGAGGAGCGGGCCAATGCGGTCCGCGTCGGTCGTCAGGTCCCCGGCGGCGCGCAGCTCCGAGCGCTCGAGGATGGGGTTCGCGACAATCGAATCATCTACCGATACTTCCCCGCCGACTCCTGCGCCATCACGGAGGGTTGCGTCGGCGCGTCCGGCTGGCGTCGTCTCCTCCAGTTCACCGCGACGGTGCAGAACCTCGGCGCGGAGGCGGCCGCGATCGGCGACGTCGGGCCGGACAGCCCCCCGGTCGTGAACAACATGGTGTCGTTCAGCGCCTGCCATCAGCACATGCACTTCAACCACTACGGTCGCTTCAGCGTCGGCCGGGGCGACGAGCAGCTCGGGGGCAAGCGTGCCTTCTGCCTCGAGAGCACGAGCCGTTATTTCAACAACGAGGACACCCCCCTCACGCACCCCTACGGCTGCCACTTCCAGGGTGTCGCGGCCGGCTGGGGAGACGACTACATCGCAGGCCTCGACTGCCAATGGGTCGACATCACCCCCATCGAGAGCGCCGGCGGCGTCACCGCACCGCTCGGATTCACGGTGAATCCCGACGGCTTCCTCTGCGAGGGCAACCTGCGTCTCGACGGTGCGGGGAACCCTCTCTTCGAGCCGACGGAGTTCAGGTCCGAGGACGGCCGCGTCGAGAACCGTTTCCAGTGTGATTTCTTCGCGGATAGCGAAGCGGACAACGCGGTCTCGATCGATGTGGCCGTGCCGGAGGTCGGGGGCATGGTGACCGCGGATTGCACCCGCTACCTGGTCGGCGATCGTCGGAACTGTGGATTCCGCAGCGCGGATGCGGCGCCTCAGACCTGCACCCCAGGCGAGACGACGACGATCCGCTGCTCCGGCGGTGCGGCGGCGACCCCCGCCAGCGTCCGGGTGTGTGAGGCCAGCCACCGCGAGGGCGCGATCCCGTGCACCTACCTCGAGGCCCTCACCACCCTCACCGTCGCCGGCGCGGACGTGCAGGCGACCTTCCAGTGCCCCGAAGGTCGTGAGCCGCCCTCGACCGGACCCGACGCGGAGACCGGCGGGCGGTTCGGCACGTTCGTCGCGTCGTTCGTTCCAGGTCAGGACGCGTCCGGCGTCGTGTGCACGATGGTCCCCTGAGGCCACCGAACTGGAGCCCTCCCGAACCTGTCGAGACCGCGGCGGTTCAGGGGGGCTTCGCGCACCCCCAGTCCCCATTCCGCTCGTCATCGCGGCCCGTCGAGGCCTCCGCGCCACCCTCGCCGGCCTCGACCGCGACGCCCCTCGATGCCCGGCCTGCGGCCCTCGATGCAGGCCCCTCCACCGCGCGGCATCGCTGGCTCCGCAACCTCCAGAGGCACCGGAACACGACCGGCGCAGCGGGGCTCATCGGAAGCAGCCCCCTCGACGTGGATCAGCAAGGCATCGCGCGCTTCCGTGACGCGCGGATCAACAACTGCGACCCCCCGCGGCCCCCGTTCGGAACACCGTGCCGTAGCACTCGATGATCGACGAGCTGAGCCGGACCTCTCGGTCGGTCTCGACGGTGCGCACCCAGAGCCTCCAGCCTGTCCCCGTGGCCGCTTGCGCGCGATGCAGCGAGCGTCCGTCCGTGCGGACGATCGTCGACGCCGGCTGGAGCGCGAACGGAGGCGAGAGCGCCCTGATCGCGGCGTCGAGGCCGGTGAAGCTCGGCACCAGCTCGGGCAGGGTGAGCGTCAGCGGCGCCGTGGCGAACACGGTCGCGCAGTGATCGGAGGATTGGTAGGCGAGGTAGCGCGGGGACGTCACGTCGCTCGAGAGCCGCGCCCTCATGTCGTGCAGGAGGTTGTGGCCGAGCGCCTCGACCCTCGGCCCGCGCGCGACGATGCTTCCGTCGACGTGCCAGTGCTGGCTGTCGACGGGGACGTCTCCGGGCTCGAAGTACTGGATCTTCGAGTCGACGTAGACGTGGCGCTTGTCGCCCACCAGGTGGCCCTGCATGGACGCGAGCACACGCCGGGTCAGGGGTCCGGCCAGGCTCAGGGCCTCCTGGAGGGGACACCAGCAGAACGTGACTCCGTCGTCGCGGACCTCCTCCTGGGTCGGGACCGGGAGGACGTCCTGCACCGAATAGAGGTTCGGAAAGGTGGCCTCGAACTCCGCGATGGGCCGCGGCGCCTCGAGGCTGTAGCGCTCGAGCGTGCTGGGCCGCATCTCCTCGACCACCGGCGCGGGCGGGCTCGACGACGCGGCGTTCGGTCGCTTCGCGGTCGAGCCGTGATAGGCGCCTTCTCCGGTGAAGGGCACGACCTGCTGCGTGTCCACGGAGTGTTTCTTATGCAGTGAGGTCAGGCTCATCGTTCACGCCCTCACGTGAAGTCGAACATGGCTTGAAAGTACTGGAGCTTGGCGGCCGGGTCGCGAGACAGCCGAAGGACCTCCGGCACGCGGTCGGCCAGGTGCTCGTTCGAACCCGCCCGCGGCGTCGACGCCAGAACTCGATCGGGGAGTCCGAAGGACCGATTGTAGTCCACGTTGGAGATGACCTCGCCCGACTCGGGACGGCGCATCTCCGGCAGGGGAGCCCAGTCGCGCTCGATGAAGAAGCTCTCCGCGCCTTGCCTCGCGTAGAAGCCGAGCCGCTCCATCCGCTCGAGCCAAGGGGGATCGCCGATCTGCCAGAGGCCGCGACCACACAGGAGGTACTGCGAGTGCTTCACGGGGCGCTGGTGCGCGTCGAGGTGGTCGCGGGCGTAGTTCTCCACGATCTTGGCGAGGATGAACCGCGAGAGGCTGCGGCCCCGACACTCCTTGGCGACGACGAAGTTCGCGATGTGGTGATAGGCCCTGGGCTTGAAGCGCTCGATCTCCGGGAAGGCGAACCTGTCGAACCACTTGTGCGCCGCGTCGTCTCCGTCGGGCTGCTCGAAATCCACCGTCTCGCGGAGGGTCGAGTGGCGCAGGTTGTTGTAGCGGCCCGTGAAGAAGAAGATCGTGTCCTTGCTGCGGCCGACGAGGAGGGTGCCGAGCAGCTCGCTTCGGTCCGCGCCCACGGCACGCGACAGCACGAAGCGGTGGCCGGTGATGCCCCAGAGGTGGGCCACGCCGTAGGGGGAGATGATCTCGCGTTGCACGCGCTCGACGACCTGCGGAGGCACGTGGCCACCCCGGTCGAGGCGCGCGTCCTCGAGCGACCGACACAGCAAACAGGAGACGGCGCGCGCGATCTCGGGCACGGCGCTCGAGACGATGCCGAGCTCCATGCCGTCTTCGAGAGGCACGTAGGGCGGGGCCGCTGGGGACCGCGAAGCCTCGTGGCGGACGTAGGCCCCTCGGAGGATGCGGGTCGAGACGAAGCGATCGTCGGCGTCGAGGTTGATGTACTTGTCGAGCGTGCGGCCTTCCATCCGTCCATCGCGGCACCTCGAGATGGCGTCGATGACCTGGCGTTCGAGCCGCGCGTCGCGCCCGCCCCGAAGGGACACCTTGGGCGAGTGGCCCGGGGCCTCGAAGCCCGCGCCCGCGGCGGTGCGAAGGCTCCGGTCCGCGCCGGCCGCGAGCAGCATGTCGACGATCTCTCGGTGGCCTCTTCGCTTCGCGAGGACGAGCGCGGAGTAGCCGTCGTGGTTCTGCAGGTCGCGGTGGGCGCCGACCCGGAGCAGGACGCTGGCGAGCTCTGCGCGGCCCTCGCACGCGGCCCGCAGCAGCGCCGTGTTGCCATCCACGTTCCGCGCGTTGAGATCGACCCCGGCTTCGATCAGCGTCACCGCGATGTCGTGGTAGTTCTCGCTCACGGCCCAGATCAGCGGCGTCTCGTCGCGTTCCTCGAGACGGATGTCGAGCCGCTTGCACTGCTGCAGCTTCTCGAGGACCTCGACGAGCTTGGCGGGTGCGTGGGGCGCTTGGGGAGCGGGCATGCTCGAACGGACTCTCTCTCCGTGGGTGGCGACTTTCAAGCGCTATGCACCCCGTCCGCCATGACGTATCTTCCAGAGATGCCTCTTACGCGCGACACCTCCTGCTCGTACTGCGGCACGCGGTACGGCGAACCGCTCGTCTATCCACGCACCTGCAACGCGTGTTCGACCCAGGTCTGGGCGAACCCCATCCCCGTCAGCGTGATCCTGCTCCCGGTGATCACGGGGGACAGGACTGGCCTCCTCGTGGTCCGACGGGCCATCGAGCCGCGGTTGGGAAAGCTCGCACTCGTCGGCGGCTTCCTCGAGGAGCACGAGACGTGGGCGGAGGGTGGCGTGCGGGAGCTGCGCGAGGAGACGGGGATCGTGATGCGTCCCGACACGCTCGCGCCCTTCTGGTTCACGTCGACGGAGCCACGGCCCAACCGGGTGCTCCTGTTCTCCGTCGCGCAGCCCGTGTCGTCCGCGTCGTTCGGACCCTTCGTCAAGAGCTCGGAGACGGACGAGCGCGGCCTGGTCTTCGGCCCCGCGGGCCTCGACGAGGTGTTCGCGTTCCCGCTCCATGCGAAGGCCGCCCGACGCTACTTCAGCGAGCGCGGCGTCGAGGGCGCGCACGGCTACGCCCCCGTGTGAGCACGCCCGGACGGGATCGAGGTCGACGCGGGCCCCTCCACCGCGCCGCGGCGGCCCTCTCCACACGGTGCGCCGGACGCCTCGAGCCTCCGGACATCCATTGCTTCTTCGTGGCGTGTCGAGGAGTCTGGGACTGTGCGCAAAGTTCGGAACGTGAAGAGCGACACCTGGGACATCTTGGCGTGCGCGCCCGCGCTCGCGATCGCCCCCTTGGTGGGTCACCTGCTTCCTTTCGACAACGTGAAGGCGGTCGCAGCCGTCGTGCTCGCCCTCCTCGCGGTGCCCGTCGTGGTCCGGCGGTGGTTCTTCCGGCTGGCTCCCCCGCCGGCGACGCGAGGCTTGGTGGGGAACGCGAGCCAGACCCTCGTGGCCCTCGGGACCGTGGCGCTGGTGGGTGGCGCCTGGTTGGCCACGCTCCGGTCCATCAACGCCGAGGACCACGCCCGCTTCCACGCGGAATACCGGGCCCAGCATTCGGCCTCCTGTGTCGCCATCGCCAGCGAAGGAACGGAGGAGCAGCGAGCCGCGAGCATCCAAGCGCAGTGCGAGGCCCAGCGGGTCGAATACGACAAGACCGACCGCCGGACGGAGGAGGAGGGCCTGCGCGGGATCCGCGGGGACATGATGCTGGGGCTGATGGTCATGACCCTCGGCCTGATGGCCGCCGGGGTCGGTGCCTACCTCGACCTGCGGTGGAGGTCGCTGCCCTCGACGGGCGCGGATGGGATTCGACAGCCCGCCCTCGAGGTCCGTCGCTGAGAGGCACCCCTCTCGAGGTCCGCGGACCCGACCCTCGTGCAACCCCTCGGCGGTGGAGCGGACACCACCGTCGACGCGTGAGCGTCGCGCCCGCCACGCGCGCGGCAGCGATCTCAGAACGAGAGCCGAGCGGACACGAAGCCGCCGCCGGGCAGCGTGCCGCCATCCACCGAGAGGGTGCCGAGCCCCCCGGGCAACGACGCGATCTCGAGCGCGGTCGAGGTGTGCGTCTCCTGGATCGACAGGCCGAGGACGATCGCCA
>CAIKNO010000269.1 GCA_903828805.1 uncultured Sandaracinus sp.
CATGCACTGCTTCTTCGCGCTCGCGCTGGTGAGCGTGCAGTGGGTGCTCTTCGGGTACTCGCTCGCGTTCGCGCCGAGCGCGGGGGGCCTCGGCCTCGTCGGCGGCCTCGACCACGTCGGGCTCGCGGGGGTGGGCCTGACGCCCCGCGACGGGCAGACGATCCCCCACCTGCTCTTCTGCGCCTACCAGCTGATGTTCGCCGTCATCACGCCGGCCCTCATCAGCGGGGCGTTCGCCGAGCGCGTGAAATTCAGCGCCTACGCGGTCTTCACGCTGCTCTGGACGACGCTGGTGTACGACCCCTTGGCGCACTGGGTCTGGGGGCCGGGAGGGTTCCTCGCCGCGCGCGGCGCGCTCGACTTCGCGGGCGGCACCGTGGTGCACCTCAGCTCCGGCGTGAGCGCGCTCGTGTTCGCAGTCGTGCTCGGCCCCCGCCTCGGGCACCCGCGGCAGAAGATGCTCCCGCACGACCTGACGATGACGCTGCTCGGCGCGGGGCTGCTCTGGTTCGGCTGGTTCGGATTCAACGCCGGCAGCGCGCTGGCCTCGAACGGCATCGCCGCGCTCGCGCTCGTGAACACCCACGTCGCCGCCGCGGCCGGGGCGGTGGTCTGGGCCGCCATCGAGTGGGTCCGTCACGACAAGCCCAGCGCGCTCGGCGTGGCCTCGGGCCTCGTCTCGGGGCTCGTGGTGATCACGCCCGCAGCAGGCTACTGCGGGCCGCTCGCGGCGCTCGCCCTCGGCGCGGTGGCGGGCGGGGCCTGCTACCTCGGGGTGATGCTGAAGCACCGCGTCGGGTACGACGATGCCCTCGACGCGTTCGGCATCCACGGCCTCGGCGGCGCGGTCGGCGCGGTGCTGACCGGGGTCGTCGCCTCCTCGGCGTGGAACGACGCCGGCCGGGATGGGCTCGCGTACGGAGGCACGGCCCTCTTCGTCGAGAACCTCCTCTCGGTGCTCGTCGTGGGGCTCTATGCCGGGGTGGTGTCGCGGGGGCTGCTCTGGCTCGTGGACCGGACGATCGGGCTGCGCCCCGACCCCGAGGCCGAGTACGAGGGGCTGGACGTCGCGCTCCACGGCGAGGAGGCGTACGCGAACGTCGGCGGCTCGATGCGGGCCGTGCGCGAGGACCTCGAGGCGATGGACGCCCTGTCCGGAGAGGCCGCCGAGGGGTCCTGACGCCGCGCGGGAGTGGCCACCCCGATGGCCACCCGGCGGCTCCTCGGGGGACCGCGCAGGGGTCCGCAGGCCCCGACGATCCGACAGGGGAACGGAAATCCCAGGCGATTCGAGCGTTCTTACCGCTCCTTTCGCACCGGCACGGCCTGTGCTGAGATGCGCGCCATGAACCTCGCTCGCCCGATGCTCGCGTGTCTGCTCGTCGCCTCCGCCCTCGCCGGCTGTGCCGCGGAAGGTCCCGGCCTGACCGACCAGGGCGAGGAGTTCGTCGAGGACGCCATCGAGGTCGAGGACGGCAAGGCCGACGACTTCCTCTCGCTGAGCGCGCGGGAGTTCGTCCTGCGCGGCACCGACACCGTCGTGCTCGAGCCCGAGTACGCCACGCGCACCGCCGCGCAGCGCCTCGCCCGGGCGCAGGCCCTCGTGGCCCTGCGGCAGGTCGCGCTCGCGTGGTTCCTCAACCAGTACCTGGTCGACAAGGAGCACGAGGACGCGAACGCCAGCTACGGCGGCTTCGGCGCGATGTCGAAGGCGGGGGACTACGCGTCGCTGAACCTGCGCGAGACCGCACCGCTGACGTACTCGTTCGACTTCGCGCAGCTGGTCGCGGGACGCACGAACCTGATGACGCTGCTGCCGACGCGGCCGACGGCCGAGCAGGGCGTGCGCGCCTTCACGCTGACGGTCGGGCTGCCGACGAACGCGCAGATGGCGCAGCTCGACACGAACTCCGAGTGGTACCGCAGCGCGCCGTGGTCGGCGTGGAACCCCGCCTCCGTGCCGGCCTCGCAGAAGCGCGACCTCGAGCTGACGATCCGCCCCGAGCGCGAGTCGGCCGACGCGTGGTTCGATTACCCGCGGCTCTTCGCCGACGGCGTGCTCGACATCGACGTGCACTTCGGCTGGGACTACCACGACGGCTACCACGTCACGCACGCCCGCGAACTCTTCAACTGGCTCAAGGACCGCGGGTTCACCGCGCCGGTCGCCAGCTTCGAGCAGCTCGCCCACGACAGCGCGCCGTTCCGCCGCACGATCACCGCGAACGGCCGGTCCGTGCGCGTCGAGGTCCGGCTCTTCTACGGCCGCACCGGCTCCGTGACCGACCCCGACACCGCCGCGGGCGGCCGGGTGCTCGAGGCCGACATGCGGACCTCGCTCGCGACCCGCGACGTCATCGTCTACTCCGGGCACTCCGGGCCCTTCTACGGATTCGCGCTGGCGAACTGGCGGAACACCGACGAGGGCGACCTCGACGACAGCGAGATGTCGAGCGTGCAGATGCCCTCGGACCGCTACCAGATCGTGCTCGCGGAGGGCTGCGACACCTACCAGATCGGCGCGGCGTTCGGGCGCAACCCGAGCAAGCCCGAGCTGCGAAACCTCGACGTGCTGACGACGACCTCGTTCTCGAACGCCTCGACGCCCGCCACCGTGCAGGACTTCCTCTCGCGCCTGCTGGAGCGCGACTCCCGCGGCCGGCACCGCCCGCGCACCGTCCGCTCGCTGCTCTCGGACCTCGACGCCAACGGCGGCTACGGCTTCCACACGATGTACGGCGTGCACGGCATCGACGACGACCTGCAGCTGCACCCCTACGTCGACCGCGAGATGTTCGGCCAGGCGTGCGCGGTGAACGCCGACTGCGGCGACATCGGCAACCTCTGCGTGCGGATGGTCGACGGCGCGCGTCGCTGCACCGCGGCGTGCACCACCGACACCGCGTGCGGCACCGGGATGGCGTGCCGGCCGATCGCGTCGGCCTCGCAGCGCGCCATCTACGGCAGCGCCTGCACCCGCCCCGCCCGCTGATCGCGGGCGCAAGGGACGGCGCCGCGTGAAGCGCCCGCGCTCCGCGTTCGGTCCGTCCCGACGACCGGTCACCGTGCAGAGGTCGGACGCATCAACGACCGCCGTGCCGGACCCGTCGACCGCGAGGTCGCACCCCGGACGCACCGGCGTTGCGCCGCTCGGCGTCGCGGCTCAGTCCGGCTGGAAGAGCCTGTCCTGGGACCCGTCGTCGTCGTAGAACTGCCACGCGCGGTCGAACGTGATGGCCCCGAACGTGTTCACCGCCACGGCGAAGAGGGCCGCGAGCACGAAGCCCCCGCGAAAGCGTCGGCCGCCGAGCGCGAGCAGCACGAAGAGCACCGGCAGGTAGTCGAGCGCGAAGCGGTAACCGAACTGCACCCACCCGCTGTTCTGGTAGAGCAGGTTCCACAGCGCGACGACGCCCGCCGACGCGTAGAGCGCGAACCGGGTCGGATCGAGCTTGCGCTTGGGCCACAGGGTCAGCAGCAGCGGCGGCGTCGTCACCCAGAGCGCCAGGCCGTGCCGGCTGATCATCACGTGGGGCGCCTGCGCCGAGAACCACGGCAGCGAGGCCAGGAAGACCGCGAGGTTCTTCGAGAGGTAGTGGTAGCTGAACAGGCCCCACGTCTCGATGCGACCGCGCCAGCGGATCATCAGGTAGCGGTGGCCGAATTCGAAGGGGTCCTCCCAGCGCGCGGCGTTCATCCACATGGCGAGCGCGCCCAGCACGAGCACCGGCAACGCGAAGATCGCCATGCTGCGCAGGGCCCGCGACCACCGCACCGAGGCGAGCCATCGCCACACCCGG
>CAIKNO010000270.1 GCA_903828805.1 uncultured Sandaracinus sp.
AGGAGCGATCTGGTCCGCGCCTGGATCGAGGGCGCGAGCGCACCCCGGCCAGGCGTGCATGGCTGGGCGCTTGGGCCCGACGGATGGAGCCCGATGACGTCGTCGGAGCGCGATGCGCTGTGCGCGCGTCCCGACACGGTGGTGCTCGATCGGAGCCGGCGCCTGCTCTTCGTCCACGGCGGTCCACCGCGGGCGCTCGGGCGCATGCGTCACGTCGAGCCGATGCTCGCGCACCTCGCCGCGCGGCGACCCGAGTCGGTCTCGCTCGACGAGCTCGCGCGGGTGGTGTGGCAGCAGCGAAGGTCACGCTCCGTCGAGGCCGCGATCACCACGTCGATCGCCCGCGCACGCCGGCTCCTCGGAGCCGCGGGCGGATGGCTCGTGACCCACGTCGGAGACGGCGTGCGGGGCTACGCGGTGGACTCTTCCCGTGCGTTCTATCGGCTCGATTCGCCGTCGAAGTCCGAGGCCATCCCGCGGGACTGAGACCCGATTCACCGAGGACTGGCATCGCGCGCCGACCCGGGTGACCATCCGCGCATGCGGACCCTGCTCTTGAGCCTCTCGACCCTCCTGCTCCTCGCCGCGTGCGAGGGCGACCGATGCGCGAACGTGACCTGCGACGCCGAAGGCACGATGTGCTCGCCGGTCGATGGGCTCTGCCATTGCGGCAGCGTCGACGGCGACGCCTGCGCGGTCGGTGACAGCTGCCACGCGCCGACCTCGACGTGCTTCAGCGTGCCGCCCGCGGTGTGCGGCGCCGGGGCCGCCTGGTCGCCCGGCGAGCGCGCGTTCGAGGAGGCGACGACGGACTGGAGCCTGACGGACGTGGTGGGCGTGCGGATCGGCGCGGTCGACTACGACGGCGACGGCTGGACCGATCTCACGGTCCGCAATCTTCCCGCAGGATTCGATGACTTCGCGGCGGGCGGCGCGCGGCACACCTGGCTGCTGCGCAACACCGGCGACGGCCGCTTCGAGGACGTGACGCAGGCCTCGGGGCTCTTGACGCCCCGTGCTGGAGGCGCGCTCGGACGGCCGGTCGAGGTGCTCGCGTGGGGCGACGTCGATGGCGACGGGGACCTCGACGCCTACCTCGGGACGAACACCGTGGACCTCGCCGGCGCCAACATGGGCGAGACGAGCGAGGTCATGTTCCAGGATGCGCCGGGCCACTTCGTCGTCGGCCCGGACTCGAACGGCGTCCGCTTCGCCGACGACATCGACGTGCCCGCCGGGGCTGCGTTCGTCGACGTCGACCTCGACTCCGACCTCGACCTCTGGGTGGGCCAGCACAACTACACCACGCCGAGCGGCGGCCTGAGCTTCCGGCAGGATCGCCTGTGGCGGAACGATGGTTCCGGAAGCTTCAGCGATGCCACCGTCGAGTCGGGCCTGCAGACCCGGGACTGGAATTCGCTCGCCGCCCTCAACGAGGGCCGCGCCCACACGCGCGCGTGGTCGGCCGCCGCCTGCGACCTCAACGACGACGGCCTCGCCGAGCTGCTCGTGGCCTCCTACGGCCGCTCGCCGAACCACCTCTGGCAGGCCGCCCGAGGCAGCGACGGAATCACGTTCACCAACCGCGGCGTCGCGTCGGGCTACGCCTACGACACGAACGCCACGTGGGAGGACAACCAGTTCGCGCGCTGCTATTGCCAGGCGAACCGCACGGCCGAGGGCTGCGCCGGCGTGCCCGCGTCGTTGCTCGACTGCGGCTCGATCAACTGGAGCCACGAGACCGATCGCCAGCCCTTCCG
>CAIKNO010000271.1 GCA_903828805.1 uncultured Sandaracinus sp.
AAATCGTCCGAGAAGGGTCCGACCCTCGGGGGAAGGATTTCAGGACCCCAGGCGGAAGGTCTGGATGCGCGGGCGGCACGCCCGGACGCGCCCGGGTCATGCGCCGACGGGAAGAAGCCCCCACGGCCCCCGAAGGCGTCGTCCCGACGCCGGCCCACGCGGCGGGTTCCGTGGTACGACGACGGCATGGTCATGTTGTCGCTGGTCCGGGCGGCGCTCGCGCTTCCGTCGACCGAGGTCGCGGCCGCGGACGTCTCCCGACGCGCGGCCGTCGCGGCGGTCCTGAGGCCCGGCGAGGCCGGCCTCGAGGTGCTGCTCATCCGACGGGCCGAGCGGGCGGGTGACCCGTGGTCGGGCCACATGGCATTTCCCGGGGGGCGCGCCGATCCCGACGACATCGATCTGCGGATGACGGCGGTGCGAGAGACCCGCGAGGAAGTCGGCCTGGACCTCGAGCAGCACGGGGAGCTGCTCGGACGCCTCGATGACCTTCGCCCCGGCAACGCCCGTGGGCTCGTGCCCGGCCTCGTCGTCACGCCGTTCGTCTGGCACGTCCCCTTCGTGCCCGCGCTCACGCCGCACGACGCCGAGGTGGACGAGATCCACTGGGCACGCCTCGGCCCCCTGCTCAGCGGCGCGCAGGACACGACCTACCCGTACACCTGGAAGGGCCTGCCGATGCGCTTTCCTGGTTACCGGGTCGGCGACTCCGAGCGGATCGTGTGGGGGATGACCCACCGGGCGCTCGAGACCCTGTTCACGCGGATCGCCAGCGCGGGCCCCGGGTGACGTAGGATGTCCGACGCGATGGACGAACGAACTTATCTCGATCACGCGCACGCGACGCTGCGCACACTCCTCGACGCCTTCGACGCCGTGGACATCGAAGACGCCGACGCCGAGTCCAGCGGTGACGTCGTCACCATCCTCTGGCGCAGCGGCACGAAATGCATCGTGAACACCCAGCGACCCGCCCGGCAGCTGTGGCTCGCCGGGGGCGATCGCGCGTGGCACTTCTCGTGGGATGCCGGGACCTCGTCGTGGCTCGACGACAAGGGCACCGGCGCCGAGCTGCTCGGCACGGTCGCGGACATCGCGCGTCAGCAGGCCGGCATCGAGCTTCGGTTCGTGCGATGAGCGCGCCCGAGGTCCGCGCGGTCATCGTCGGCGAAGGCCCCAGCGTCCGCCGCCGCATCGTCGTGTGGCGTCGGCTCGAGCCCGGCGACGTGCGGAGCCCAGGCGCCGTGTTCGCGCCCGAGAGCCCGTTCCTCGAGGCGCGATGCGTCGAGCTCACGCTGCCCCTCTCGTTCCACGCGTCGATGGTCCGCCTCGCCGAAGCGCGCGCGCGCGCCCGCGCCCTGCCGAAGACGGCGTGGATCGAGTACGAGCCCGCCGGCGTGCTGATCGCCGGGGCGGGCGGCGCAGCCTTCGGCGCGTGGCTCGATTACCTGCGGCCGGCCCCCCTGTTCCTGAATGCCGCAGCGCTGGTCGGGACCCTCGGCGTGGTGCTCGCCGTGGTCGCCAAGCGGCGGCGCGCGCGCGCCGAGGCCGACGCCGCGCAGCGCTGGGCCACCTCGAAGGACAAGCCGGAGCACGACGAGATCGCGCGCACCCTCGCGGAGGGGTGGTTTCGCGTCGTGCAGGACCTCAAGCGGGACACGGGATTCCACACGGAGGTCCGCGTCGCGGAGGGGTCCACGGACCCGCTGCGGCTCGCGTCGATCGATCCGCGTCCCCTGCTCGGCGGTGGCTCGTTCGACCCGGAAGACTGGCTCCCGACCGAGGGCGGCGGGGTCCGGTACGAGGCGATGCACGCCTCGGGCGAGCTCGTCACACGCCTGCTCCCAGGCTCCGAGGAGGTCGCAGCCCCGCCCGAATCGAACGGCGAAACGCCCGACCTCGCGGGTCTTTTGACGGGTCCGCCCGCACCGTAGTACCCGGGGCTCGGAGGCGTTCGCCATGATCCGAGCCCACACGGTGTCTCTTCGCTCCGTTCCGGTCGCCCCCACGGGGGCCCTGCCCTGCGACCGCCCCCGCACGTCCGCGGCGTGGCTCGTCTCCGCGGCCGCCTTGCTCGCGCTCGGGTGCGCCGAGGCGCATGCGAACCCCGGCGAGGTGGGCTCCGGTCTCTACGACCTCTCGGTTCGCTCCGACGGTGAAGCCTGCGCTCCGGGGCGGATGCAGGGCGCGATGGGGCGCGTGGGGATCGTCGCGCACGACGACGTGCTCAACGTCGCCGTGCCGGACGCGATGACCGACGGGCTCGCCCGGCTCTCGCTCGCCCGGGTCGATGGCTTTCACGCCGAGGTCGAGGTCGGGCTCGAAGGTTGCGGCGGCGCGCGCCTGCGCCGGACCTGGACGGTCGCCGCGGCGGGGCCGGAGCAGTTCGAGGTCCTCTTCTCCCAGTCGTGGACGGGGCTCGATGGATGCCTGGCCGAGCGCCCCCTCGTCGCCGGGCAGCCGGCGTCGGACTGCACGTCGGAGCAGACCCTCGAGTACCGCCTCGCGCAGGCCTGCGCGGCCCCCTGCGAGGTGCGGGTCGTCGGGGGCGAAGCGCGCTGCGCCTGCGACTGAATCGCGGTTCACCGATGCGCCGGCCCGCGCCTCAGGCGCGAGTGACGCTCCGTGCGGCGTGACCTTGCTCAACGCGCAGGGCCGTCCTCGCGGGTTAGTCACGCCCCATGAAGCTGGCCACCCTGCGCAACGGAACCCGCGACGGAGCGTTGATCGTCGTGCGAAGGGACGGCGCCCGATACGCCCCTGCGGAGACGATCGCGGCGACGATGCAGGACGCGCTCGACGGCTGGGACGCCGCCGAACCGGCGCTCCGGGGCCTCGCAGAAAGGCTCGAACGCGGAGACGTCGAGTCGCATCCGCTCGATCCGAGCCAGTTGCGTGCGCCGCTGCCGCGCGCGCACGAGTGGGTCGACGGCTCGGCGTACATCAACCACATCGTGCTCGTGCGGCGCGCCCGAAAGGCCGAGCCCCCCGCCACGTTGATGACCGATCCCCTCGTCTACCAGGGCGGCGCGAGCGACTTCCTCGGCCCGACCGACGACATCCCGCTCGCCGACGTCGCGTGGGGCTGCGACTTCGAGTCGGAGGTCTGTGTGATCCTCGGCGACGTGGCGCAGGGCACCACGAAAGACGACGCCGCAGGCGCCGTGCGGCTCGTGTGCCTCGTGAACGACGTGACGCTCCGCAACCTGATCCCCGACGAGCTGGCCAAGGGCTTCGGCTTCTTCCAGAGCAAGCCGGCGACGGCCTTCTCGCCCTTCGCGGTGACGCCCGACGAGCTCGGCGACGCGTGGAAGGACGGGCGGATCCATCTGCCGCTGCGCACGTGGCTGAACGGTCAACTGGCCGGGGACCCGGACGCCGGACCGGAGATGCATTTCTCCTTCTTCGACCTGATCGCCCACATCAGCAAGACGCGCGCCTTCGGAGCCGGGACCCTGCTCGGCAGCGGCACCGTGAGCAACGCCGATCCGGCGCGCGGGGTGTCGTGCCTCGCCGAGCGCCGCACCCGGGAGACGCTCGACACGGGGACGCCCGTGACGCCCTTCCTGACGTACGGGGACCGCGTCGAGATCGAGATGCACGACGCCGCGGGACAGAGCGTGTTCGGCCGCATCGCGCAGACCGTGACCCGCTTCGAGAAGCGCATCTCGCGGAGCAAGGCTTGATCAAGCTCTACAACTACTGGCGCAGCTCCGCGTCGTGGCGGGTACGCATCGCGCTCGGACTCAAGGGCATCCCGTACGAGTACGTCCCGGTGCACCTCGTGCGCGGCGAACAGCGCGGCGCGGGGCACCATGCGCGCAACCCGATGGATCAGCTCCCCGCCCTCGAGGTCGAGGTCGAGGGGCGCACGGTGGTGCTCGCGCAGTCGATGGCGATCCTGGAGTTCCTCGAGGAGCGATACCCGACCCCCGCGCTGCTCCCCGGCGATGCGCTCGGACGGGCACGGGCCCGGGAGCTCGCGGAGATCGTGAACTCGGGCATCCAACCCCACCAGAACCTGACGCCGATGCAGCGCATCGATGCGCTGTCGGAGGGGGCCGGCAAGGCCCACGCGAGGCACTTCAACGAGGTCGGCCTCTCGGCGCTCGAGGCCCGCGTTCAGGAGACGGCCGGGCGATTCTGCGTCGGCGATGCGCCCACGTTCGCCGACCTCTGCCTCGTGCCGCAGCTCTACAGCGCCCGGCGCTTCGGACTCGCCGACCTCGAGACGCGCTGCCCGACCCTGCTGCGGATCGAGTCCGCCTGTCAGGAGCTCGAGGCCTTCCGTGCAGCCCACGCCGATCAGCAACCCGACGCCGTTCCCTGACCTCCGGAGACCCACGCGATGAGCAAGCCCGAGTCCCTCCGCCTCCGCCGCCTCGAAGCCATCCACTACTACGTCCACGACCTCGATCGAAGCCGGAAGTTCTACGCCGACGCCCTCGATTTCGCCGAGGTCGGCACGAGCGACGCGGCGACGACCGAGCGCGGTCACCAGAACGCCGTGGTGTTCGAGGCGGGCGCGACCCGCGTGGTCGTCAGCTCGCCGCGCGGCGAGGGCGGCCGCGCGTGGCGCTGGCTTCGCAAGCACCCCGACGGAGTCGGCACGCTCATCTTCGAGGTCGAGGACATCGACCACACCTTCAAGCTCATCGAAGCCCGCGGCGGCACGCCGATCAGCGACGTCACGACGACCGAGGACGACTTCGGCACGTTCCGTACGTTCTCGATCACGACGCCGTTCGGCGGAAGCACCTTCCGCTTCGTGCAGCGCGACAAGTACACGGGCATCTACCCGGGCGTGCCGCGCACCGCGACCTCCGAGGGCAAGAACCAGTTCGGCTTCCTCGGGATCGACCACATCACCTCGAACTTCGAGACGATGTCGCCGGCGCTGCTCTGGATGGAGCACGTCATGGGCTTCGAGAAGTTCTGGGACATCCGCTTCCACACCAACGACGTGCCGGGCCAGCGCGAGGGTGGCTCCGGGCTCCGCTCGACGGTGATGTGGGATCCGCGAAGCGGCGCGAAGTTCGCCAACAACGAGCCCCTGCGGCCGCATTTCCGGCTCTCTCAGATCAACCTGTTCCACGAGGACCAGAAGGGCGACGGCATCCAGCATGCCGCCCTCTCGGTGAAGGACATCCTCCCCGCGGTGCGTGCGCTGCGCGCGCGCGGCGTGCGGTTCATGCCGACGCCGGGCACGTATTACGACGACCTCCCGGGCCGCCTCGTGGAGACGGGCGTGAAGGAGATCGCGGAGCCGCTCGAGGTGCTCCGCGAGCTCGAGGTGCTGGTCGACGGCGAGGACTTCCGCAAGTACTTGCTGCAGATCTTCCTGATGGACTCGGCCGGGCTCTACGAGGAGCGCGACGCGGGGCCGTTCTTCTACGAGATCATCCAGCGCAAGGGCAGCCAGGGCTTCGGCGGCGGCAACTTCCGCGCGCTCTTCGAGAGCATCGAGCGCCAGCACAAGTCCGAAGGCCGGCTCCGATGATCGAGCGGCTCGCGTTCGGCGCGCTGCCTCGCAAGCACCACATCGCCTTCACCGGACCGGACGGCGCGCTCCGGTGGGAGGAGTGCATCACGCAGGACGGCTTCGATGGGCCGTACACGATCGCGTACCACACGCACCGGCCGCACGAGCAGCGCCTCGCGACCACCACGCACGGCTGGGCGCAGCCGGTCGCCGCGGCGGAGCAGCCCCTCGCCAAGCGGCACTACCTGACGGGGAGCCTTGGTTCCTCCGGCGCGCCCATCGACGCGAGGATCCCGATCCTCTTCAATGCCGACGTGACGATCTCGGTGTCCGGGCCGACCGCGGACGACCCCGTGTACTTCATCGACGCAGACGCCGACACCCTCGTCTACGTGCACGAGGGCAAGGGCGTCCTTCGCACGATGCTCGGCGACGTCCGCTTCGAGACCGACGACTACGTGTACGTGCCGCGTGGGCTGCTCCACCGGTTCATGCCGGAGGGCCCGCAGCGGTGGCTGGTGATCGAGTGCCACGGCGGCATGCACATCCCGCGGCAGTGGCGCAACCCGGCGGGGCAACTCCGGATGGACGCACCCTACTGCCACCGCGACTTCCGAAACCCGGAATTCGTGGGTCCGGTCGACGAGTCCATCCGTGACATCGTGGTGCGCCGCGGCCGACGCTTTCATGGATTTTCGGTCGACAAGTCGCCGCTCGACGTCGTCGGGTGGGACGGAACGATCTACCCCTGGGCCTTCCCCATCATGAACTTCCAGGCGCGCGCCGGGCTGGTGCACCTGCCGCCGACCTGGCACGGCACCTTCGCCGCACGCGGAGCGCTCATCTGCTCGTTCGTGCCGAGGGCGCTCGACTTCCATCCGGAAGCTGTCCCTTGCCCGTACCCGCACTCGAGCGTCGACGTCGACGAGTTCATGTACTACGCCCGCGGCAACTTCACGTCCCGCCGAGGCGTGGGCCCCGCGAGCGTCTCGTTCCATCCCGCCGGCATCCCCCATGGGCCTCACCCCGGCGCGTACGAAGACAGCCGGGGACACCGCGACACGACCGAGCTCGCGGTGATGCTCGACTGCGCCCTGCCCCTCGTGCCGACCGCGGCCGCGCTCGGGGTCGAGGACCACGGCTACCAGAACAGCTTCATCGACCCGCGCTGACGTCGAGCGCTCCGGGCGTCTCCTTGACGTGGACGTGCAGGCGCGTGAAAGAAGAGCCTCGACTCTGGAGGTTCTTCGATGCGCGCCTTGCTTCTGACGCTCTCGCTGCTTGCCCTCGTCGGCTGTGACTCGTCCGCGCCGCCCGTCCCGCCTTCGGATGCCGGCACGCCGGCCGACCTCGACGCGTCCACGCCGGACACGGATGCGAGCGCGCCGGCCGACGACGCCGCCCAGCCGATGCAGGACGCGTCCGCGGCGGCCGATGCGGGCATCGATGCCGGCCCGCCCCGCGATGCCGGGCCGCCCCGGGTGTGCGGCGGCCGCGCAGGCGCCATCTGTACGGCGGACGAGTACTGCGACTTCACGGCCGCCCTCGACGGCTCCGAGGTCACCTGCGGCGCCGCCGACGGGATGGGGGTTTGCACGCTGCGTCCGACGAACTGCACGACCGAGGTCATGCAGGTCTGCGGGTGCGACGGCATGACGTACTCGAACGGCTGCGCCGCGCACGCCGCCGGCGTGGACGAGTCGGCGCTGGGCGCATGCCCCGGATCGATGTTCTCCGAGTGCACCCCCGACGATGCGCGCGGCGTCGGGACGTGCGACGCGATCGTCGGCTACGCCTGGACCGGCGGGTCGTGCATCGCGCTCTCGGGCTGCTCGTGCATGGGCGCCGACTGCGGGGCGTACATGTCGCTCGCGGACTGCATCTCGCGCCACGGGATCTGCCCCGTCGGCTGAGGGGCCACGGGGAGGCCCGCGGTCGGTGGGCCACGCCGTGCGGCGGGGGGCGGGAAGTTGACTGCCCCCGGATCGCTCTCCATGTTCGACGGGTGTCGAGCCGTCCCTCACCCGCCCTGTGGACGACCGCGTGGATGGCCTTCGTGTGCGTGGGGCCGATGACCGCCCGCGCGCAGTCCGACGACCCGATGGAGAGCGGAGTGGCCGTGGAGGCCCTCCGCGACGGCGGGGACGTGGTGCTCGGCGCCGACGGCGAGCCGGTGTTCGGCCACGACGTGCCGCTCGACGATCCCGGGCATCAAGCCCTGCGTGCGTTCCACGACGCCCTCGATCGCTCGGCCCGGGGCGAGGGCCAGGCACGCATCGTCGTGTACGGCGCCTCGCACGTCGCCTCCGACCTCGCGACGCACACCCTGCGCACGTTGTTGCAGAGGGAGTTCGGCGACGCCGGCCACGGCTTCGTGCTGCCTGCCCAGCCCTGGCCCCACTACCGCCACGTCGACGTCGACGTCGATGGCAGCCCGCGCCCGTGGCAGGTCGAGCGGGTCCGCGCGGGCGCCGTCGAACCCGGACGCTACGGCCTGGCGGGCGTGGCCCTGACCACCGACTCGGCGCGTGCGTTCGGCCGCATCTCGACGGGTTCGCACCACGCGAGCCGCTTCGAGCTCTTCTACTGGAGACAGCCGGGGGGCGGCTCCATGGAGATCTTCGTCGACGGCGTCGCCATTCGACGGGTCTCCACCCACGCCGCCGAGGCGGGTCCGGACTACGCCCTCTTCCACGTCCCCGACGCCCCGCACTCGTTCGAGCTGCGGGCGCGCGGCGACGGCCCCATCACCGTGTTCGGCGTGTCGGCGGAACGTGAGGTCCCCGGGGTGATCGTCGACACGCTCGGCATCAACGGCGCCCGCGCCGCGAGCCAGCTGCTCTGGGAC
>CAIKNO010000272.1 GCA_903828805.1 uncultured Sandaracinus sp.
GTCGTCGGGGCCGCGACGCCACCGTATGAACCCCGGCTTCCCGGGGGGCACGCACGCAGATCTGGGCGACGACCCGCGGCTCCGTTAGGGTTGCACCATGATCTTCTCTTCTCCCCGCCGCCCCGGTGCCCGCTGGACCGTCCTCTCGCTCGCATGCCTCCTCGGCGTCGGCTGCGCCCAGGACCACCTGCGCGCCGAGGGCGACGGAAGCGTCGGGCCGAGCACGGACGCCGCGTCGGCCCTCGACGGCGGTGTCCCTGGCCTCGACGGCGGTGTCCTTGGCCTCGACGGCGGTGTCCCTGGCCGTCTCGACGGCGGTACTCCCGGCTTCGATGCGGGCGGCGGTGTCGTCGACGCCGGCGTGCCGATCCCGCCCGATGCCGGGACCGTGGTGGTCGAACCCGACGCCGGTGGGCCTTTGCCGGAGTTCGACTCGGGCATCGTCGTGATCGAGCCCGATTCGGGCACGGTCGTGGTCGATCCGGATTCGGGCATCGTCGCGTCCGATGGGGGGACGGTGATCGAGCCCGACGCCGGGGGCGGTGGCGTGACGTGCGGCATGGAGACGTGCGCGGCTCCGCAGGTCTGCTGCGTCCGCTTCGGCGGGGGCGGGTCGTCGCAGTCCTGCGCGCTGCCGACCGATTGTCGCGGCGTGACGCTCGCGTGCGATGGGCCCGAGGACTGCGGTGCGGGCGAGGCGTGTTGCGCTTCGCGCACCAGCACCGGCGGGGGCGCGCAATGCGTCGCCTCCACGATGTGTCGCTTCGGGCGCCTCTGCCACGTCGAGACCGACTGCGACGGCGACAACCTCTGCTGTCCTTTCATGGGGGCCAGCGTGTGCGCGCCCCGCTGCTTCTGAGCGCGTCCGCGCGGTGCATGGCGAGGGCGGCCGGGTGAGGTGCTGGGTCGTCGTCGGCCGCAGCGCCCGGGCGTCGGCGGACTTCTCGCTCGACGACCTCCCGAGCACGGCGGGGCGCCTCGACGTGCTGCTGCGCTGCGTGCGCGCGGGCCTGCTGATCTCCGACGGCGTGCGGCGCGACACGCTCGTGTACCTGGTGCTGCTCGGAGGCCCGAACGCCCCGCGCACGCTGCGCTTCGACGGCGGGCAGGCCAGGTACCTGCGACCCGACGAGCGCGCGCTCGCGAACGTCGTTCAGAAGGCGCTGCGGCACGAGGCGGGCGTCGCCTTCACCGCGTTGCGGAACGGCGTCTCGATCGCGGCCGGCGGCCTCGATGCGGTGCTCGATGACCTGCCGGCAGGCACCACGCTCCACGTGCTCGACGCCGAGGGCCAGGACCTCCGCGCGGCCGTCCTCGGCCCCGGACCCCACGCGTTCTTCGTCGGCGACGCGCTCGGCCTCGACGCGGTCGCGCGACACGCGCTCGCCCATGCGCGCCCGGTCTCGCTCGGCCCGGTCTCGTTGCACGCGGACGATGCCATCGCGGTGGCCACCAACGAGCTGGACCGCCGCGGCCTCTGAACGCGGCCTCTGAGCGCGGCGGACGGAACGCGAAACGGCCCCGCACGCCGAAGCGCGGGGGCCGTCCTGGCCGTGCACCGCAGGCGCGGCGCGCTCAGCTCACGGGCAGAGTCCGGCGGTGCAGGTCCCGCTCGCGCAGCGGTTCTGCATGCGCGCCATGTCGCACGCGCCGCCCGAGGGGATGACCGCCGAGACGCGGACCGAGACCTGCA
>CAIKNO010000273.1 GCA_903828805.1 uncultured Sandaracinus sp.
CGGGCCGCGCTCTCCGACCGCGTCAAGCTCGTCGTCGCCGGCGGCCTCGGCACCCGCGCGCAGGCCGAGGCCCAGCTCGCGCTCGGGGCCGACGCGGTCGCGCTCGGTCGCGCGGCGATCGCCAACCCCGACTGGCCGGCGCTCGTGCAGCGCGGCGTGGCGCCGCGCGTGCCGCCGCTGACCGAGGACGAACTCCTCGCGCGCGACCTCGCGCCGGGCTTCGTGGCGTACATGCGCCGCTGGCCGGGGTTCGTCGCATGAAGCGCGCGGGGTCCCTGCCCCCACGCTCGGGAGGCCGAAAATGCACGGCCTTGGCGGGGTGTTCGGCCCCGGTCCGGGGGCGTTCCGCCCCGGCGCGCTCGCTCGCTGCCCGGGAAGCGTCTTGATTCTCGATGGCCCGAGTGGTGCTAACGCTCCAGGCATGAACGGTTCCTTCGTCACGCGCGCCCTCGTCTCGTGGGGTCTGCTCGCCGCCCTCTGGCTCGTCGGCCCTTCGGTCGCGGCGGCGCAGACCGATTCGATCGACGACGAGTACGAGACCTGGTTCGGCGGCTTCTTCGCGGGGCCCGTCTCGGGTGACGTGTGGACGCACTCGGATGTGCATTACCGGGCCTACGACAACTTCTCGCCCCACTGGGTGCTCGTGCGGCCGGGACTCTCGCTGCGGCTGATGGACGGGATGTTCGCGACCGTCGGCTACGCATGGACCCCCTCGTGGGGCGCACGAGGCGCGGAGCGCTTCACCGACGAGCACCGCGCGTGGGAGCAGTGGATGTGGGAGCTCACCGAGCCCGGCTCCGGCATGCGCTTCCAGATCCGCACCCGGCTCGAGGAGCGCTTCCGCAGCGAGCGCGAGGTGGGCATGCGGTTGCGGCAGATGGTGCGCCTCGCGGTGCCGGTGTCGGACGATCGCAACTGGCTCCTGGTGCTCTGGGACGAGGTCTTCTTCGACCTCAACGACACGACCGTCACCACCTACCAGCACCAGGGCTTCGGGCAGAACCGCCTCTTCGTCGGCGTCGGGTACCAGGCCGTGCCCGGGACGCTGCGCTTCGAGCTCGGGTACTTCAACCAGTTCATTCGCCGTCCGGGCGACCCGAACGGCGACCTCGACAACCACACCGCGATGCTCAACACGTACGTCGGCTGGCGCTGAGCGCGCGCCTGCGACGCGGCGGCCGGCGTCGGGCGCGGCGTCGCGGTCTCACCGCGAACTCACCACGACCCATCGCACCCGACGGCCGAGGGCGCGTCAGGGGCCGGGGGCGCGGGCGGCGTCGGGGGGCGGCGCGGCCGTCTTCGCGGTGGGTGCTTCGAGCGTCGCGAAGAAGGCCCGCGCCCACGCGTCGACCTTCGGCCACTCGGTGAACTCGTGGTCGCGTCCGGTGTCGGTGGGCCCGCCGGTCCGCGCCTGGATGCCGCGCATCAGCGCGCGCTTCCACCACGCGTACTGCGTGTACAGGAGCGCCCCCCCGAAGAGCCCGACGCTGCGGGGCGTCCAGCCGGTCTCCTCCTGCAGCGCGTCCGCGTAGCCCTGCGCCTCCTGGGCGCCCTCGTCGTCGCCCCCCGCGGAGGCGAGGCAGATCTGGAAGAACGCCGACGGCACGTCGTCCAGCTCGGCGCGATGCTCGCGGATCCAGTCGCGCACCCCCCGCTGATGCCGCCCTTCGTGCACCGACGCGCCCACCATGAAAGCGTCGTGCTCGGCGATGTCGAGGTCGGCGCCGAACGAGCCCGCGAGCACCACCCGGGGGTCGTGCCCCGCGCGCCGCGCGAGGTCGGCGAGATGCTGGGCCACCTTCGCGGTGTGCCCTTCCGTCGTGCCGTACAGGATCAGGATGCTGGCCATCGGGTTCCTCCCGCATGGCACCTATGCACGGACGAAGGGTTCACCAGTCAGGGTGTCCGGCCGCGCTCAATCGTCGTCGTCCGCGGCCGGCGCGGTGCGAACCGTCGCGCCCCCCGGTCCCGCCGTGACGTACGCCTGCGCGGCCCCGTGCCGGTACACGAGCGCGCCGCCGGCCTCGCCCGTGCGGACGCCCAGACCCAGCACCACGAGCGAGCCGAGGGCCGACGCGGTGGCGAGGGTCAGGCCGGCGCGCTTCGACGGGAGGCCGAGCGCGAGTCCCATCAGACCGAGCACGAGCGCGGCCCCGGCGACGTAGAGCTGGGCGGCCTCTTCGTGGGCCTCGAGCGCCCCCTCGGGGACGAGCTCCTCCACGCGCTCTTCCTCGGCGCCGCCGGTCCACAGCGCGGCGAACCCCGAGCCGACGAGCACCGCTTGCAGCGCCACGGCGACGAACCATGCCCGGGCGGGCAGCCACGCCCTCCACCACGCGAGCACGAGACCCCCCGACACGAGCGGCATCAGCACGCCCAGGGCGATCGGCAGGTGCACGACCTTCGGATGAAAGAAGAAAGACTCCACGGCGAAGCTCCCCGGTGCGTCCTTGGCCCTCGCTCGGGGCCGAGGCCGTTCGAGCGACATGTCGCTCCTCGTCGCGCGGAGCGCAACGTCCGAACCCCGGGGCCCGCGCCTTCGCTCACGCGTCGGGCGCGCGGTCGCGGTGCCAGCGCCAGAACAGCCCCCCGAGCAGCCCGAACACCGCGAGCACCGCGACGACCTCGAGCAGCCCCGCGAGTCGGGTGTCCGACTCGAGCAGCCCCCAGCGGGTCAGGATGAGCCGCCAGTCGTGGTGCTCCTCGGGGTTCAGTCCGCCGACGAGCGGAAGCTCCATCGCGCGGGCGTCGGCCATGTAACGGCTGATGTTGAGCAGGTTCTGGGCGAGCCAGAGCGCGCAGAACGCCGTCGAGACCGTCTCGCCACGACGCACGAAGTGCGCTGTCGTCGCCACCGGAAAGAAGAGCTGGAAGAGGGTGCCGCCGTACACGCCGAGCGGCTCGCTGAGCGCGAAGAAGAACGGGTGCCCGGCCTCGTGGAACGCCAGGTTCGCGCTGTCGAGCAGGGGGACCCAGTGCTCGCCGGTCGCGCCCCACCACAGCACCCCGAGGGCGCAGACCGTGAAGAACGCGAGCCCCGGCAGCCCCACCACGGTGAAGCCGTCCTCGGCGCGCGCGCGCGGCATCGGGTCGTCGAAGCGGTCGAACATCGAGGCTCCTTCCAGGCGCGCCGGAGAATACCGTGATCGTTCCACGGTGCGCGCGCGGCCGCGCCTCCGTGAAATGAGCGGCGTGTGTTCGCGCCCGCGGCGTTCGCCTCCCGGACGCCGCTCCAGGGGGGAGATCTTGTGGCAATCCACCCCGGTCGCTCCTATCCTTCGGCCCTTCGCCCGCGCTCCCTGGCCCCTGGGTTGCGGAGCCCGGCGAACCGGAATCGGTGGAGGAAGCTGTCGTGCACGCCGCCAACCAGGTCGATGTCGCCATCCTCGGGGGAGGGCTCGCGGGCAACCTCGTCGCCCGTCAGCTCCGTCGGACCCTCCCGCACGTCTCGGTCGCCCTCTTCGAGAAGGACGTCGAGCGCGGCTTCAAGGTCGGGGAGTCGAGCGTCGAGATCGCCTCGAACTTCTTCATCCGCAAGCTCGGCCTCTCGACGTACATGTACGACGAGCAGCTCGCGAAGAACGGCCTGCGCTTCTTCTTCGACACGCCGCAGAAGGACGCCGCCCTCTTCGAGATGAGCGAGGTCGGCAGCGACAAGCTCCCGACGTTTCCGACCTTCCAGATCGACCGCGCGCGCTTCGAGGCCGACCTGCTCGCCATGAACCGGCAGAGCGGTGTGGACGTGCACCTCGGGGTGAGCGTCCGCGACCTCTCGCTCGAGTCCGCGCCCATGCCCCGCGAGGGCGGTGCCCTTCCGCACCGTCACCAGTTCACGGTCGAGTCCAGCGACGGGACCCGCACGCGCTGGGCGGCCCGCTGGGTGATCGACGCCAGCGGCCGGCAGCAGCTCATCAGCAAGCTCCGCGGCTTCAAGAAGCGCGAGGAGCACGCGTGCGGCGCGGTGTGGGGGCGCTTCAAGCACGTCACCGACATGGACGCCCTCACCGAGGCCGAGCATCCCGGCGCGGACGCGTGGAAGGCCCGGGCGCGCCACACCGCGCGCGTGCTGAGCACGAACCACTTCTGTTACCGGGGCTACTGGATCTGGTTCATCCCGATCGCCCGGGGCATCACGTCGCTCGGCGTCGTCGGGGAGGTGTTCGATCCTTCCATGCGGACCGAGGAGGGCTTCTGGAAGTTCCTCCGCGGGCACCGCGCCGTGGCGTCCCTGCTCGAGAACGCCGAGATGATCGACGTCGGCAGCTCCGCCCGCTACGCGTACGCGACCGAGCGCTTCTTCGCCGGGCAGGAGCGGTGGGCGATGATCGGCGAGGCCGCGGCGTTCAGCGACCCGTTCTACTCGCCGGGCTCCGACTACATCTCGATCGAGAGCGACATGATCACCGACATGATCCGCCGCGACTTCGGCGGCGAGTCGGACGAGCTGCTCCGCGAGCGCAGCGATCTCTACGACGCCTTCATGCAGTTCCGCTTCGAGGCGACCATGAAGCTCTACCGCCACCTCTACCCGTCGTTCGGCAGCTTCGAGATGATGCGGCTGAAGTGGAACTTCGACATCAGCTGCTACTACAACCTCTGGGTCGACTTCTTCCTGCGGGACCACCACCTCGACGTCCGCAAGCTCCGCGAGCAGCTCCGCCGCCGCGACTACGTCCTCTCCGCGCTCGAGAATTTCAGCCAGCTCCTGCAGCGGCTGGTGCGGGACCTCGAGGCGGGTGGCCAGTACCACCGCAGCAACCTCGGCCTCTACAACAACGGGACCGACCTCCTCTACTTCCAGGACGAGATCGGCCGTGAGCGCAAGAAGGGCGCGGTGAACACGCGCACCGAGGAGATCTTTGAGTTCTGTCTCGCGGAAGCGCGCCGCATCCTCGGCGAGCCTGCGGGGCCCAGCCTCGATCTGCATCAGTTCATGGAGCCCGTGCAGCTCGCTTGAGCGCGCGCGGCAGGAAGAGACCCGCGTGTCCGAAAGCACCGCCCAGAGGGACGAGATCTTCTCGAAGATCGTGGAGATCCTCAGCGACTCGTTCGAGCTCGACAAGGCCCGCATCACCCGCGAAGCCACGCTCTACGAGGAGCTCGATCTCGACAGCATCGACGCCATCGACATCTTCACGCAGCTGCGCGAGATCACCGGCCGGCGCCCCGATCCGGCCGATGCCCGCCAGGTGCGCACGGTCGACGAGCTGATCGACTTCTGCCTCGCCGAGATCGAGAAGGCCAAGGCCGGCGTGCCCGAGGCCCAGGCCGCGGGCGCAGGGAACGGAGCGGCGGCGCCCGGGGGCGAGCCTCGGGGATGACGAGCACGCGCCGGGTCGTCGTCACCGGGTTCGGCATCGACTCCCCCATCGGCACCTCGGACGCCGAGGTCGTCGCCTCGCTGCGCAGCGGGCGTCACGGCGTCCGCGCGATGCCGGAGTGGAGCCACATCCCCGACCTGCAGACGCGCATCGGCGCGCCCGTGCAGGGGCTCGATCTCGCGGCCCACTACCCGCGGCGCAAGCGGCGGACGATGGGGCTGGTCGCGCTCTTCGCGACGCACGCGACCGAGCAGGCGATCGCCCACGCCGGGCTGACGCCGGAACTCCTGGGCAACGGGCGCTGCGGCATCGCCTACGGGTCGACGACCGGCAGCTCGCAGGCGCTCGAGGAGTTCTGCGGGCCGCTCTTCACGAAGTTCACGATGCGGGGGCTGGACTCGAGCTCGTACCTCAAGTTCATGACCCACACGTGCGCCGCGAACGTCGCGTCGTTCTTCGGGGTGAGGGGGCGCGTGATGCCCATGATCAGCGCGTGCACGAGCGGCAGCCAGTCGATCGGCGCCGCGTTCGAGGCGATCAAGTTCGGGCTGCAGGACGTGATGCTCGCCGGGGGCGCGGAGGAGCTGCACTACGCGACCGCCGTCACGTTCGATCTGCTGATGGCGACGAGCATCCGGTTCAACGAGCGCCCCGACCTGAGCCCGCGACCCTTCGACGTGAAGCGGGACGGCCTGGTCATCGGCGAGGGGGCCGCGACCCTGGTCCTCGAAGAGCACGACCACGCCGTCCGGCGCGGCGCGACCCTCCTCGCGGAGCTCGTCGGGTACGGCACCAACTGCGACGGCCTGCACATCACCGCGCCGAGCGAGGACGGAATGCGCGGCGCGATGGAGCTGGC
>CAIKNO010000274.1 GCA_903828805.1 uncultured Sandaracinus sp.
CGCGAGCGGCTCCTCCGGCCCGGCCTTCGGCGGGGCGTCCGGCCCGCCACAGAGGCCGGCAGGGACCAACCCGGGCGGCATGATCGGGCGCTTCATCCGGGAGGAGGACGCGCGCATGGCGGCCTCGGCCTACCGCGGGCCGCAGCGGATCGGCGGCCAAGACGAGAACGCCGTGCGGATCACCGAGGAGCTGCTCGAGCGACTGCCGGCCGCGGAAGACGGCCCGGACGGCCCGTGTCGCGACGCGCTGAATCTTCGTGAAGCGACGGGCCAGGCGGGCGATGACGCGGAGCGGGCCGATTTCATGGCGTCGTGCCGCGCGCTTCCGCCGCTGCAGCAGCGCTGCCTGAGTCCCACCTACCAGCGGGCGAACTACGACGAGTGCACCCGCGCGACGACCGCGATGCTCCGCGACGTGTCGGCCCAGACCGGCATCGACTTCGAGCATCCCGAGCGCGGACCCGCGGGACGCTGAGGCCTTCGGCGTCGGCCCGCCTCCGGGCCGCACGTCAGTCGTCCGAAGGGGCGTCGCCGACGGGGTCGCCGCCCTCGCGGCGAATCCCGAGCGCTCTCATCTTCTTGTAGAGGTGGCTCCGCTCGAGTCCGAGGTCGGCCGCGGTGCGCGTGATGTGCCCGCGATGGTGCTCGAGCGCCCGCAGCAAGAGGCCACGCTCGGCCTCGTGCACCATCTCCTCGAGAGGCGTCCCCGGGCGGTAGTGCCCGGACCCTTGTCCGGCGCCCAGGCTGCCCGCGTGCGCGCGCACGTCGGCCTCGTGCACGACCTGCCCGGGCACCAGGATCACGAGCCGCTCCACGACGTTCCGGAGCTCGCGAACGTTGCCCGGGAACGCGCATCGGCCGAGGGCGAGCAGGGCCCCTTCGCTGAAGCTCTTGCCACGACGGTCGTTGGCCGCGCACGAGAGGCGAAGGAAGTGCGCCGCGAGCAACGGGATGTCCTCGACGCGCTCCCCCAGGCTCGGCACCCGGATGGGCACCACGTGCAGCCGGTCGAAGAGGTCGGCCCGGAAGCGTCCCTCCTCGATCTCCTTCTTCAACGGCTTGTTCGTCGCGGCCACCACGCGCACGTCCACGGGGATCACCCCGCTGCCACCGACGCGCTCGATCTCCCCCTCCTGCAACACGCGGAGCAGCTTCGCTTGCATGGGCAGCGGCATGTCGCCGACCTCGTCGAGGAAGAGCGTCCCCTTGGTGGCCCGCTCGAACTTTCCCCGCCTGGCCCGCGTCGCCCCGGTGAACGCGCCCGCCTCGTGCCCGAAGAGTTCGCTCTCGATGAGCTCGCTCGGCACCGCCGCGCAGTTCAGCTTCTCGAAGGGGCCGCGCGCCCGCCTCGACCCGCGATGGACCGCCTCCGCGACGAGCTCCTTGCCCGTGCCCCGCTCGCCGAGGATGAGCACGTTGGCGTTCGCGCTCGCGGCCAGCACGATCTGCTCCTGCAGCGCCCGCATCGGCGCGCTCTGGCCGAGCATCGCCGAGGGGTGACCTGCACGCTCCCGCAAGGCCGCGTTCTCGCGGGCGAGGCTCGTGAACGCCAGCGCGCGCTCGAGCGAGAGCAGCAGCCTCTCGGTCCCGATCGGCTTCTCCAGAAAATCGTGGGCCCCCAGGCGCGTCGCCTGCACCGCGGTCTCGATCGTTCCCTGCCCGCTCATCACGAGGATCGGGGCCTCGACGCCCGCCTCGCGGAGGCTTCGCAAGAGCGACAGGCCGTCCGTGCCGGGCATGTTCACGTCGAGGAGGTACGCGTCGTAGGCGCGGACGCCGGCCTTCTCGAGGGCGATGGCGGCGCTGCCCGCCACGTCCACGTCGTAGTCCTCGACGCGCAGCGCGCGGGCGAGCGAGGACAGGATGTTCTTCTCGTCGTCGACGACGAGCACGGCCGCTCTGGACATGGTTCCTCACGCGGACCCGGGACGGCGAGAGCGCGCGCCCGGACGACCGCTCAGAACTCGTCCTTCGCGTCGCGAAGACCGAGTTCCTTCATCTTGGTCTGCAAGCTCTTGCGGGAGATCTTGAGCAGCCGTGCCGCGTGGGTGACGTTGCCCGCGGTCTGCTCGAGGGCCCGGACGATGAGGTCGCGCTCGATGCGCGCCGCCGCCTCGCGGACCTTCTCCTTCAATCCCAGCAGCGGCTCGGTCTCCGGCGCCAGCTCGTTGACCGCGGTCGGTTCGCCGAACGACAGCGAGGCCGCGGACGCGGACTCCTGCACGCCCGGCGAGCTCTGCGACGCGGCCCGGAGGTCGGGCGGCAGATCCGGGACGTCGATGAGGTCGGTGTCGCAGAAGAGCGTCGCGCGCTCGATGACGTTCTCGAGCTCGCGGATGTTGCCCGGCCACATGTGCGCAGCCAGGACGTCCATCGCGCTGTCGGTCACGCCCACGACCTGCCGCTTGTTCAGCCGCTCTCGAAACCGGCGGAGGAAGTGCTCGACGAGGAGGGGGATGTCGCCCTTCCGTTCCCGCAACGGCGGCAGGCGGATCTGGACGACGTTGAGCCGGTAGTAGAGATCCTCGCGAAAGCGTTGCTCGCGGATCTCCTCGAGGAGCTCCCGGTTCGTCGCGGTCACGAGGCGCACGTCGACCGCGATCGTCTTGATGCCTCCGACGCGTTCGAACTCCTGCTCCTGGATCGCGCGCAGGAGCTTGACCTGCATGTTCACGGGGATCTCCCCGATCTCGTCGAGGAAGAGCGTGCCCCCGTGCGCCAGCTCGAAGCGGCCCGGCTTGCTCGTCACCGCACCGGTGAACGCGCCCTTCTCGTACCCGAAGAGCTCGCTCTCGATGAGGTCGCGCGGGATCGCCGCGCAGTTCACGCGGATGAACGGCTTGTCGCGGCGCGAGCTCGTCTCGTGCAGTGCGCGGGCGATGAGCTCCTTGCCGGTGCCGCTCTCCCCGGTGATGAGCACCGTGCTCGGGGTGTCGGCGACCTTGTTCACGACCGCGTGGATCTCGCGCATGACGTGGGACTGGCCGATCAGCCCGCGGCCCTCGACGTCCACCTCGCGCTGCCGCAGCTCCGCCGCGCGCGCGGCCTTGTCGACGACGTTCTTGAACTCGTGACGGTCGAAGGGCTTCGTCACGTAGTCGAACGCGCCGAGCTTCAACGCCTCGACCGCCGTGTCGACCGTCCCGTGCGCGGTGATGAGGATGACGGGGAGCTCCGGGTCGTCCTCGACGACGCGCTTCAGCAGCTGCATCCCATCGATCCGAGGCATCCGCAGGTCGCTGATGAGCACGTCGACGTGGTGCTCGGAGAGCATGGACAGGGCCTGCTGTCCGTCCTCCGCGAGCAACACGTCGTACCCATCGCGCTGCAGCTGGGCGCCGAGCACCCGCCGCAGGTTGGGTTCGTCGTCGGCGATCAGGATCTGCTGCTTCTCACGCATGGACACCGTCAATCGGACACCGGAATGCAGCCGCGCTCGCCGCCCGAAACGTCGGCCGGGCGATCCCCCGGGAGCCCGGAGCAGAAGAAGACACTCACCTCCGCGACGTTCGGCGCACCGGCGACGAGCTCCGCGCGGCCCCCGCCGACGCTGCGGCCACGCAGCATCGCGACGGTCGTGCCGAGCCCGGCGCCGGCACGCGGAGTCGAGGAGACGCTCTCCGCATGCACGCTGCCGAGCGCCGCCAGTCGCCCCGCCTGCCCTTGCAGGGCGTGCACGGCACCCGCGCCCGCGACGCCGCGGGAGGTGGCGCGCGGCGCGCCGATCGCGAGATCTCCGACTCCATCGTCGTCGAGGTCGCCCACGGCGAGCGCCGCGCCGAACGCGATCCCCTCCGCGCAGGCGGCGGGGTCGGCCACGTCGGCGCACGCGATGCGCACGGTGGACACCGGTTGCCCGGCCGCGCCGCAGGCCGGCGTTGCGCCGCCGAGGAGCGCGGTGCCGTCGAACACGTCGACCGCGTCGTCCCCGCCCACCCCGGGCGCCGCGCCCCCCGCGCGTCCGACCGCGAGGTCGGGCACCCCGTCGCCGTCGAGGTCGCCGAGCGCGAGCGCCGAGCCCCAGCCGGACATCCCCTCGAGGCACGCGCGCAAGACCGGGCTCACCCCCGCGGCCCCCGCGACGAGCGTGCCGACGAGGACCCGCTCGGGGCTGCCTTGAGCCCAGGCCGCGAACATCACGCTGGAGGGGTCGAGCACGGCGACCGCGAGCCCAGCGCCGAGCCTGGCCTCCGGGGGGAGCGAGGCCGCACCGAGGTCGAGCCGCTCCAGCGCCGCGCTGCCCGAGGCGAGGCGGTAGACCGCGCCGCCGCCGGACGCCTCGGGGGCGCCGAAGAGGGCCACGCCGGCGGGATGCTCGGCGGGCGCGCCCGTCGTCTCGTCCCGCGTGCCGATGCCCACGCTGGAGGCCCCGAGCCCCTCTCCGGGCAGACCTGCGACGCTCTGGAAGTTGGGCAGCTGATCCTCGCATCGGATCTGCACCTGGCCGGTCACGCTCGCCGGGACCGCGACGCAGCCGTGAAAGGTCGCCCCGCCCGGGATGGACCATCCAGGGAAGGCCGCGATGCTGACCCCGCTGCCGGCGCTGCAATCGCCCGAGTCGCAGCCCGCGAAGGCGATCCCGTCCCCGAGCCGCATCGAGGCGGCCTGCGGCTCGCCATCGAACCCGAACAGGACACGGAAGCCCGAGCCCTCCCCCGTCCCCGGCCCCCCGCTGACGGCGAGCCGCGAGACCCGGAGCCCCCGGACCGTCGCGTCCACCGTCGAGAGGGAACTCCCGAACGCGCCTGCCCCCGCGGAGACCCCGCGGACCACGAAGACCGGCGCGTCGTCGCGGAACCCCGGGAACGGCGTCGGGTCGCACGCCGACACCCCGAGCGCCGAGGCCACGACGAGCGCGGCGCGCCGCACGCGCGGCACCGCCGACGAGAAGACCGCGGAGAAGGACGCAGCGCGCATGATCAGAACCTCCCCGTGAGCGCGACCCCGAGCCCACCGGCGCGCGGCTCGACGAGCGGCGCGAGCGCCCAGTCGCGCGGCTCGAGCACCGTGCCTTCCGACGGGGGCAGGGGGTCGTACAAGGCGTAGTAGAGCGAGAGGGCCCCGAGGATCCCGGCGAGCCCGAACGCGCCGTCGGCGCCGATGGTCAGGTAGAACCCCTGATCGATCCGGGGATCCGACGTCGCCAGCACCCCCGCATCGCGGTCGAGCTGGAGCCCCCGACGGAACTCGTCGGCGACGACGCCGAGGGCCACCCCCGCCCCCGCCGCGAGCACCCCGAACACGCCCGTGACCCACGCAGCGCTCCGGTTCACGTCGGGCCGGAGGCGGACCCGCACCGGCGTCAGCTGGCCGCGCTGCACCTCGATGGCGCGCGACCACGTCTTCATGCCGTTCGATTCGACCCGGAGCGCGTGCGGTCCCGCGGGCACGTCGCCCTCCCACGGCACCGCCCCCACGCGCTCGCCGTCGATGGAGACCCATCCCCCCGCGGTGCTCGCGAGCACCCGCACCCGACCGAAGGCGACCCGCGCCAGGTCCACCCTCAACGGGCTGACCCTGCCGACCTGCACGTCCACCTCGCGCTCGACGGCGGCGTAGCCCGGGCGCTCGACCCACACCCGGTGGGAACCGACCGGCAGCGGGCCCTCGAACGGCGTCTGTCCGCGCGCGCCGATGCTCCGGTCGTCGATGAACACGTCCGCGCCCGGCGGCTCGGTCACGACCCGGACGTAGCCGAGGAACTCGCCCTGGCTGAGGTTGACCACGACGACGTAGACCTTGCCCGGCTCGATGGTCACGTCTTGCTCGGCGACGTTGAAATCGGAGTGCTGGATGCGAAGCCGGTACGCCCCCTGCTCGAGGGTCGCGGAGTACGGGGAGTAGCCCCGCGCCACCTCACGGCCTCCCGCATCGACGACGGTCACGGTCGCACCGACGGGCGTCGTGCGCACCGAGACGAGGGACTTGAAGTCGCGCGGAAGATCCGCCGGCGTCGAGGCCGTCGGCGTGCCCGAGGGAGGGGGGCTCGATGCGACGTCGGGGGGGCCTTGCCCCTCGTCGGCAGGGGCCGGTGCGGGGGCCGTGTTCGCCTCCGACGGCGCCTCCTCGGGGACCACGACCGCCCCCGTCGGGCCGGGCTCGCCCGACGCCGCGGCGCCCTCGGCCGGCGCACGCTCCGGCGCGCCCGACGAGGGCGGGTCCGCGGTGCCTGCGGTGCGTGACGCATCGAGCGCCAGCTGCAGGCGGCCGACGCGCCGTTCGACCGCCGCGCGATCGCTGGCGCGCGGATCGCTCGCCAGATACCGGCCGAAGTACGTGATCGCCCGGTCCGGGCTGCCCGCGTTCTCGAACGCGACCGCCGCGTTGTACAGGAATGCGCTGAAGGGCTCGGCGGCATACGCCGCCTCGAACTCCGAGGCCGCCATCAGGAAGCGCCCCTGGAGGTAGTACGCCTGACCCTGCTCCATCCGCGCGCGCGCGACTTCGATCGAAGGCCGCTCGGCCTGGGCCATCACGACCCCCGGCACCGCCACCAGGATTCCCCACGAGCACAGCCACGAGAGCCAACACGCGCGCATCGATGCACCCCGCCGAGGGGCGTAGCATACGCCCTGCGCCCGCGCGGTCAGTCGATGATCGCGAAACGCAGCGCGCGGCGCTCCTCGCCGCGGAGGATCACCAGATCCAGCTCGCTCGCGACGCGCAGACTCGTCCACGCCGTGTAGGCGTCCTCGGGGCGCTCGATGCCCTGGCCGTTGACGGCCACCAGCGTGTCGCCCGGGAGCAGATCGATGCCCTCGAAGAGCGCCTCGTCGTGCAGGGCCGTCAAGCGGAACCCGACGAAGTGGCCGTCGCGCACGTCCGCCGCGGTCTCGACCGTCTGCAGGAAGCGCCCGAGGCCGCCCTCGAGCACCGCGTCCAGGGCGGCACGACGGATGACGCTCTGATGGGCCACCACGGGCGGGGGAGGGGCGGCCTCGACCGGCGCCTGAGGTGCGGGCCGCGGAGCCGCGCCGCACGCAGTGAGGGAGAGCGCGAACGCCGCACGAACGATGGGACGCATTCCCCGTCGGTTATCAGGAAGGCCCGGCCGGGTCCAGACATCGGCCGCCCCGACGCGGCGAGGGCTCACGCGCCGACGACGCGGAGGGTCTCTTCCAGGATCTCGCGGGCGACCTCCTCGACGGGCCGGTGGGCGTCGATCCACACGATCCGCTCCCCGGGGAAGTGCGCCCCCATGGACCGATAGAAGGCGGCGAGCTGGGACTGCAAACCGCGGTCGTCATAGAGCTCTCGGCCGCCGCGCCGCTCGATCCGCCGGCGTTCCGAGACCTCGTCGGGCACGTCGAGCACGAGGGTGAGGTCGGGCCTCCGGGCGTGGCGGTTGATCTCCTTGACCCAGTCCACGGTCGCCTGCGCGCCCCCGCCCGTGATCGACTGGTACGCCACCGACGAGTGGTAGTACCGATCGCTGAGCACCACCGTTCCCTCCCCGCACTGCGGCAGGATCGTCGCGTCGTTGTGATCCATCCGGTCCGCCGCGAAGAGCAGCGCCATCGTCCGCCAGTCCGGCGCCCGCGGCCCCGTCGGCCCGGGCACGACCAGCCGTCCGGAGAGGATCTGTCGGATCTGCACGCCGATGGGGCCGTCGCTCGGCTCGCGGGTGGCGTGCACCGCCCGCCCCGATCGGCGGAGGCTGTCGAAGAGTCGCTTGGTGTGGGTCGTGGTGCCGACCCCGTCGCCACCCTCGAGCACCACGAACGCCGCGTCGGACATGACCGCACCGTACCAGAGGTCGGGCAGCTCGCCCGCCGAGCGCCCTCAGAACTTGTACGTCACGCCCGCCCGCGGATAGATCCGGAGGTCGGCCGCGTCCGCGAGGAAGCCGCTGAGCAGTCGGCGGTGGTCCCGCGGCTGGGCCAGCACGCCCTCGAAGAGCGCCCACACGTTCCAGTTCGGGCTGAGGACGAAATCGACCGCGCCGCCGAGCCGGAGGCGGGCCATCGTCTGACGCTGCGGGTCGCAGGCCAGCCCCGTCGAGGTGGCGCGGCAGATCTCCTCGCCGGGGATGTCGTGCTCCGAGCTCGCTTCGAGCTCGACGAAAGCGCCGGACTGCCTCGCGGTCGCGGCGTACTCGTCGCTCGAGACGTCGACCCCGAGCCACAACGAGACCGACGCCACCGGCTCGAGGAGCAGCGAGACCGTGCCCTCGAGCGAGAAGAGCGCGGTGTTCACCGGCATGTCGAAGCGGGTCCCCGCACCCGGCCGCGCGACACAGTCCTGCTGGACGCTCCCCGAGCGCACGGTCTGGATGCCGGGCATGACCGGGTCGCCGTCGCAGTTCGACCACGAAGGCTCCGACAAGCTGACGCTCGGCCCGATGCCTCCACCGAAGCGCGCCTGACCCCCCACGGCGAGCTGCCGGAGGATGCGCGTGCCGACCCGGACCCGGCCCTCGAACTCCGTGATGCGCCCGAACGTGCGGATCGTGACGCCCGCATCCACCAGCTCGTGAAGGCCGATGCCGAGCCGGAGCTCCCCGAGGTACGGCCAACCGGTCGACAGGTCGAGCATCGGATGGTTCATCGCGATCGGCAGCGCCGAGTGGGAGGTCCCCTCCGCCGCCTGCTCCTCGCTCGAGTCCCGCAGCGAGGCCTCGACGGTGAGGCCCGGCCCGAACTCGACCAGGCGCTGCTCGCGGAACGTCTCGTGTCCCGGCGCACGCACCTCGAACACGTGGTCGCCGACGGGGATTCGCCCTTCGTACGGGACCGCGCCCACGTCGCGTCCGTCGATGCTCAACGTGGCGCCGCCCTCGATGTCCTGCGCGAGGCGAACCCGAAGCGGCACCGCCATCGGCACGAGCGACAACGAGCGCTCGCAGCGTTCTGCCTGCGCGGCGTCCGGGGCGGTCGAACACGTGAAGCTGACCTCCTCGTGGCCGGGCGCGCGCACGATGACGGCGTGGGTTCCGGGGTCCGGCTGGTTCACGACGTACGGCGCCGCGCGCTCGTCGCCGTCCACCGTGACCCGCGCTCCCTGCGGGCTCGTCACCACGATATCGATGCGCCCCGACGGTCCCATCTCGCGCGTCAGCTGCGCGTCGACGCTGCTCGTCTGACCGGCGGCCACCTGCACCTCGCGGCGGAACGGCAGGTACCCCTCGGCCATGACCTGCACGACGTAGTTGCCGGGGGCGAGGCCCTCCGCCGAGAACGCGCCTTCGGCGAGCTCGCGCCCGTTCACCCGGACGCGGGCCGCCCCGACGTCGGTGATGACGGCGATGGTCCCGGTCGTGGGCGCGACCGACGCCCGACGGAGCTGCGCCGTCACGGACGCCCGCTGCCCCGCCTGCACGAGTACCTGCGCGGCATACGGCTGCAGCTCCGTGCCCGCGGGGCGGATCTCGAGCTGGTGCATCCCGGCCGGCACGTCGTCGAGGACGGTCGTCGTGGCGCCGACGGGGCGTCCGTCGAGGAAGATCGGCGCGCCTTGCTCGTCCGCGGCCACCAGGATGGAGCCCGTGCGGGGGGCCTCCCGCTCGAGCATCGCCGCGACCCGGACGACCTGCCCTCCCTGCACGTCCACCCATTGCTGGAACGGCCTGAAGCCGTCCCGCTGGATCTCGACCTGATGGCGCCCCGGCGGGAGGTTCTCGACCCGCAGGGGCATGGCCCCGAGCGTGCCGCCGCCCACGGGCTGCCCGTCGATGCGCACCGTCGCGCCGCGGGCATCGTCGTTGGCCGACGCCACCTCGATCACCCCGAGCGCCCGGAGCACGGCGCGAAATGTCTCCCGACGCCGCGCCACGCTGACGCCCAGCCGCGCCTCTTCGAAGTTGGGAAGCCGGAAGATGAGCGTGTGAGGGCCGGGCACGACCCTCGCCGCAGGGATGGGCGTGACGCCGAGCGCGGGCCCCTCGGTGCTGTCGAGAAAGACCTGCGCGCCGGGGGGAACCGACTCGATGTTCACGGGGACTTCCCGCTGCGCCGAAGCGCGCGACGGCAGCCCCGCGAACGAGCACGCGAAGGCCAAGGCCACCGCCGAGAACGCACACAGGCTGCGCCGACTCCCACGAGCACACGACAACGTCATTCCGCCTCCGAAGTGGCGCGGGGCGGGCCCGGCGCCTCCCCGTGCATAGCCGCAGCGCACCCCGAAGATCAAGCGAAGGGGGCGCCTCGCCGCGACTCGCTGGACCTGCCTCGAGGACAGTTCGCCGGCGCCTCCCGGGCGGAAGACAAGCCTTCTCGAGGGCCTCGCCCCGAGGACGCGGACTCACATGGGCAGGGGCGCTGCGCCGTCCGGGGACCCAGCGAACAGCATCGTCGCGGACTCCGGGCCCGCCCCGCGCTTCGTCGAACCACGCGGGCGGCCCCGCTTGCGAGGAGCCTCGAGCGCAGCGGTGTGCCCGGGGCGGAGCCCGCCGCCGGCGAGCGTCTCGAGCCGCGTCGAGAGCGCGGGGTCGTGCGCCGAGAACACGCGGGCATAGGCCAGGGCCTGCTGCGCGAGGCCATCGAGCGCGCCCGCGCACCCCGCGACCGATTGCCGCGCCTGCTCGAGCGCCCGCTCCGCCTCCTCGAGGCGAACCTGCGCCGACACGAGGGCGTCCTCGGCCTCCTCGAGCACCTGGCGATCGACGTTGGGAAACCGCACCTCCGCCAGGGGTCCGGCGAAGAGGTCGAGGACGCCCTCGGCGAGCGCCGAGACCGGGCGGCGCGCCGGGCCATCGGACGCCTGCCCCGCGGGGTGCGACGGCCGCGACGGGGTCTCGGGGTCGAACGACTCCGGCATGTCTTGCGCGGCCTCGTCGGCGCGGGCGGCGAGGGCCGACGCGTTGAGCGCCGGGTCGGGAGCGAAGGACGGGGAACTCGACGACATGTTGCCTCCTCGTGGTCGGGCCGGCGGGGTCGCGAAGCGCGGACCGGACGAGCACCTGAACAAGGTTTCAGTATTCACAGGCTTCGCGAGGATGCAAGCCGATCCGTGCAGCGGGCGCCCGAAGGCGCGTGCCGGAGCGGCCACGCGACGGACGACCCCGGCAGGGGCGCCGAGCGCCCCGCGTCCTCGGCGTTCACTTCACGATGGCGAAGGTCTGCTGGTTCATGCCGACCAGGCGGCCGTCCTGCCAGAGTTCCCGGAGCTCGACGATGAAGCCATCCCGCTCGGCGACGGCCCGGGCGCGGAGGAAGAAGGGCGCCGCGGCGTCGAGCGAGCGGGGGTCGGTCAGGAACTCCGCCGTGAAGCTGACCGTCACCATCGGCCGCCAGCCGCTCTCGAGCGCCATCGCCGCCGGCCAGTGCGAGTCGAGCAGCGCGACGATCGCGGGCGCATCGACGGGCTCGGTGACGCGGCCTCTCACCCATCCCGCGCTCTCCGCAGTCGTGGCCCCCGAGAACGGCATGGGCTCGAGCACCCGGAACTCGTAGTGCTGAGTGAAGGCCGGGGCGGCGGGCGGCTCGAGCGGGGCCACCGCCACCGCCCCGTGGGCAGGCGGCGACGGAGGATCGGTCGTGATGGGGCGCGCCGGCGCGGCGCGCGGCAGGCTGAGCAGCGCGTGGCCGACCGCGACCACCTCCCCTGCCTGGAGCATCTCGGCGGCGAGGTTCGACTGCGTCTTCGCCTCGCGGAGTCGGCGCACGCGGACCTCGACGGGCCCGGGAACGACGGGCGCGAGGAGATCGCCGGAGAACACCCTCGCAGGCCGCGCCGGATCGGAGGCGGCCTCTTCGATGGCGCGCAGCAGCGTCCCGAGCACGAGGCCGCCGAACGCGCCGCGACCTTGCTCCCACCCTGCGGGAATCTCGGCGCGAAACACATCCGGCCCGATGAGCTCCACCTGCGATGCGAACGAGAAGGCGTCCATGGACGGGGGTTCTATCGCCGACTTCGTCCCTCCGCACGGCTCGTGACGACTCGGCCCCGAGCGCGGAGGAGCGAGCGTCCGGCTTGTCGCCCGCGTTCGCCGCTCGAGGACCGCTGGCGCATCGAACGCCCGGCCATCGCGGCGGAGTGGGCGTCGCCGTCGTCGACAGGCCCGACCCGTCGTATCCTTGCGGCCTTCATCAAGGACTCCTCCATGCGCGCCCTCGCCCTCGCCCTCGCGTTCTGTGCCTGCTCCCTCGCGTCGCCCGCCTCCGCGCAGGTGCGCCAACCCTCTCCCGTGGTGGAGCGGATCGAGCCGAGTTCGGGACCCCCCGGCACGTCGGTCGAGATGGTCGGCCGGTACTTCCGACCCGACCAGAGCGTGCAGATCGGCGAGCAGGCCCTCGAGGTCGTTTCGCGCATGCCGAACCGGTGGACGGTCCGCGTGCCTGCGGGCACCCGCAGCGGGCGCGTCGTCGTGCGCGTCGAAGGGCTGCCGCCGATCGAGGGGCCCGAGTTCAGGGTGCTCGCCGCGCCCCCCGCGCCGGTCATCACCGACGTCCAGCCCCGCACCGCGGCCCCCGGAGCCGAGGTCCGGATCCTCGGAGAGAACTTCTCCCCTCGGCCCGCGGAGGACCTCGTCACGCTCGGCGCGGTGCCCGTCGTGGTCTCCCGCAGCAACCCCACCGAGCTCGTCGTGATCGTGCCGCAAGGCGCCCTCACGGGGCGCTTCTCGGTGCGGGTCGCGGGCTCCGGGGAGGCCACCGCGCCGGTGGATCTCACCCTCGGGGCGGGCTTGTCGGTGGCCACGTTCGTCCCGGCCGTCGGTCCGCCCTCGTCACGCGTGGAGCTGACGGGCGCCGGCTTCTCGACCCGCGCGACGGAGAACCGCGTGTTCCTCGGCCGCGCCCCGTGCAGGGTGCTCGCATCGACCGCGACGACGCTCTCCATCGAGGTGCCGGCGCAGGCCGCGAGCGGGGTGTTTCAGGTCGAGGTGCGAGGCGTGGGGCGCGTGTACTCGGCGGCGCCGTTCACCGTGCAGCCGATGCCGACGATCTCCGCGCTCGAGCCGAGCGCAGGCCCTCCCGGCGCCCAGTTCACGATCCGGGGCGCGCACTTCGGGGGTGACGTCCGGCTCGTGCAGGTCACGGTGGGCGGGGTCACCGCGACCGTGCGCGGTCTGCGCGAGGGCCGCGAGCTCGTCGTCGAGGTGCCCTCGACGGCCCAGACGGGTCCCGTCGAGGTGAGCGTGAACAGCGTCGGCCCGGCCCGCGCAGCGCAGGCCTTCACCGTCCTGGTGCCGCTCGGCGTGACGGGCTTCGCGCCCCGCAGCGGCGGCCCCGGCACCGAAGTGCTGCTCAGCGGTCAGGGCTTCTCGACGACGCTGACCGAGAACCGCGTGACGCTGTCCGGCGCACCATGCGAGGTCGTCTCCTCGACCCCGACCCAGCTGCGGGTCCGGGTGCCCCAGACGACGAGCGGCCCCCTGCTCGTCGACGTCACGAACGCCGGCAGCGGACGCACGAGCCAGCCCTTCGTCGTGACCACCCCGCCGCGCGTGCAGTCGTTCGAGCCCACGCAGGGCGAACCCGGCTCCACCCTCACCCTCCGCGGAGAGGCCTTCGGCACCAACGCGTCGCTCCTCGAGGTGATGCTCGGCGACGCCCGCATGGAGGTCCGGAGCGCGAGCGAGCGCGAGATCGTCGCGGTCGTGCCCGCAGGCGCGACGAGCGCGCGCCTCCGCGTGACGGTGCGCCTCCAGGGGTCGTCGAGCCCCGAGGGTGAGTTCCTGGTCATCGGCCCCTTCGCCCTCACCGCCGTCGAGCCGGCCTCGACGTTCGCGGGGCAGTGGGTGACGCTCCGAGGGATCGGGTTCGGGACGCGTGCCGCCGTCCGGTTCAGCGGCGTCGAGGCACCGGTCACCACCGTGCGGACCGGACCGACGGAGCTGCGTGCCGTCGTCCCGACAGGGGCGGTCACGGGCCCCGTGACCGTGCGCAGCGAGGACGGCCGGGAGGTCTCGAGCGCGCTCGAACTCGTCCCGCCGCCGCCCGGGCTCGGCATCACGTCCGTCGAGCCCGTCTGCTTGCAGGGCGGGTGCGCGGTGGTGCTCCGCGGGCACGGCTTCGGCACCCGACCGAACCAGCAGACCGTGACGATCGGCACGGCGCGCGCGCGCGTCCGGAGGGCCACGCCGACCGCCCTCGAGTTCGACCTGCCGCGCACCCCCGGGACGATGACCATCCGCGTGGAGCGGAGCGGACGCGGCGGTGGTCGCGCCGAGACCGCGCCGCTCACCATCGAGGCGCCGACGCCGCCGCGGTGAACACGCCGCGGTGAACATGCCGCGGTGAACACGCCGCGATGAATACGCCGCGGTGAACACGCCGCGGTGAACACGCCGCGGTGAACCCGGCGCGCCGAACCCGGCGCGCTGAACACGCCTCGGTGAACACCGCGCGCCGAACCCGGCGCGCTTGACCCGACGATCAGCGGGGCTCGGAGAGCAGCATCCCGGCCCCGACCGTCTGGTTCGTCGACTCGTCGACGAGCAGGAACGACCCGGTGGTGCGGTTGCGACGGTACTCGTCGTAGAACAGCGGCGCGGTCGTTCGCAGTTGCACCCGGCCGATGTCGTTCAGCCCGAACTGGGTCACGCCGTCCTCTCGGTGCAGCGTGTTCATGTCGAGCTTGTACTGGAGGTTCGTCACCATCGCGCGCACCCACCGCGTCGTGTGCTTGATCGCGAGGCGCGAGCGCGCGGTCAACGGCTGATCCGACATCCAGCAGACCATCGCATCGAGGTCCTGCCCCACCATCGGCTTGTTCGCCGGGCGGCAGAGCATGTCGCCCCTCGAGACGTCCAGGTTGGTCTCGAGGTGGACCGTCACGCTGGCGGGCGCGAACGCCTCGTCGACCGGTCCATCGAAGGTGTCGATGCGGGCGATGCGGCTCGTGAAGCCGCTCGGCAGGGCCATCACCTCGTCGCCCTTCTTGAGGACGCCCCCCGCGACCTGCCCGGCGTAGCCGCGGTAGTCACGGTGCTCGGCGCTCTCGGACTGCGGCCGGATCACCCACTGCACCGGGAAGCGCACGTCGATGAGGTTCCGGTCGGAGGCGATGTGCACCGTCTCGAGGTGGTGCAGCAGCGGCGAGCCCTTGTACCAGGGCATGTTCTCGCTGCGCTCGACGACGTTGTCGCCCTTGAGGGCGCTCACCGGGATGAACGCGATGTCCTGGACGTCGAGCTTGCTCGCGAAGTTGCGGAACTCGCTCTCGATCTCCCGGAAGCGCGCCTCGCGAAAGTCCACGAGGTCCATCTTGTTCACCGCGAACACGATGTGCGGAATCCGCAGCAGCGAGGCGATGAACGAGTGCCGCCGCGACTGCTCGACGAGCCCCTTGCGCGCGTCGACGAGCACGATGGCGAGGTTCGCGGTGCTCGCACCGGTCACCATGTTCCGGGTGTACTGGATGTGCCCCGGCGTGTCGGCGATGATGAACTTCCGGCGGGGCGTCGCGAAGTAGCGGTACGCGACGTCGATGGTGATGCCCTGCTCGCGCTCGGCGCGGAGGCCATCGGTCAGCAGCGCGAGGTTCGTGTACTCGTCGCCGCGCCGCCGGGAGACGTCCTCGACGTGCTGGAGCTGGTCCTCGAAGATCGACTTCGTGTCGTAGAGCAGACGCCCGATGAGCGTGCTCTTCCCGTCGTCGACGCTGCCGCACGTCGAGAAGCGGAGGAGGTCCGCACCCTCCTCCATCGCCACCGGCTCACGGACGTTCTGCGGCTCCATCTCAGAAGTACCCTTCCTTCTTCCGATCCTCCATCGCGGCCTCGGTGAAGCGGTCGTCGGCCCGCGTGGCGCCCCGCTCCGTCACGCGGGACGCCGCGACCTCCTCGATGACCTGCTCGATCGTCGAGGCGTCGCTCATCACCGCGCCGGTGCAGCTCATGTCGCCGACGGTCCGGAAGCGCACGGTCTCCTCGAAGGTCGACTCCCCGGGGAGCAGCTCGGTGAAGGGCGCCGTCGCGTAGAGCATGCCGTCGCGTCGGTACACGGTGCGCCGGTGCGAGAAGTAGATGCTCGGCAGATCGATCTTCTCGCGCTGGATGTACGACCAGACGTCGAGCTCGGTCCAGTTGGAGATCGGGAACACCCGGAAGTGCTCGCCCTTGCGCAGGCGGGTGTTGTAGAGGCTCCAGAGCTCCGGCCGCTGGTTCTTCGGGTCCCACTGCCCGAACTCGTCCCGATGGCTGAAGATGCGCTCCTTGGCGCGGGCCCGTTCCTCGTCGCGGCGCGCGCCGCCGATGCACGCGTCGAACTGATGGGCCTCGATGGCGTCGAGCAACGTCGTGGTCTGCAGCCGGTTGCGCGACGCGCGCGGGCCCTTCTCCTCGACGACGCGCCCCGAGGCGATCGAGTCCTCCACGCGCGCGACGATCAGCCGCTCTCCGAGCTGCTGCGCACGGCGGTCTCGGTACTCGATGACCTCGGGGAAGTTGTGCCCCGTGTCGACGTGCAGGAACGGAAACGGAAAGCGCGCGGGGCGGAACGCCTTCTCGGCGAGCCGCAGCAGCACGATCGAGTCCTTGCCGCCCGAGAAGAGGAGACACGGGCGCTCTCGCTCGGCCGCCATCTCGCGGAGGATGTGAATCGCCTCGGCCTCGAGCGCCCCGAGATGGCTGAGCTGGTAGGAGATCATCGCGTGTTGTCTCGGACGTACCTTCGTTCAGGGCCCGACGCAAGGTTTCCACGTCGGAGAACGGGGCAATGGACTCGCCCCGGGTCGCACCTGCCCGATAGCCACGTCCTCGGCCGGCCTCGGGCCCGCGCCCCAACGTTCAGAACAGCATGCCCTGGTTGCCCTTCGGCTCGATGCCGAGGTGACGGTAGGCGCGCTCCGTGGCCATCCGCCCCCGGGCGGTGCGGGCGAGGAAGCCGTGCTGCAGCAGGTAGGGCTCGATGACGTCCTCGAGGGTGTCCCGCGGCTCGCTCAGCGTCGCCGCCAGGGTCTCGATCCCGACCGGTCCCCCTCGATAGAACTCGATGATCGCGCGCAGGAAGCGGCGGTTCATCGCGTCGAGTCCGGCCTCGTCGACCTCGAGGCGCTCGAGCGCATCCCGCGCCTTCACGGCGTCGAGGGTGCCGTCTCCGAGCACCTCGGCGAAGTCGCGGGTCCGCCGCAGCAGACGGTTCGCGATGCGCGGCGTTCCGCGGGCCCGCCGGGCGATCTCGGCGCAGCCCTCGTCGTCGATGTTCACGCCGAGGATCCCCGCGCTCCGGCGCAGGATGCGCGTCAGGTCCGCCGGGTCGTAGTAGTCGAGACGGCACTCGATGCCGAAGCGCGAGAGCAAGGGGCCCGTGAGCAGCCCGGTGCGGGTCGTCGCGCCGACCAGAGTGAAGGGAGCGATCGGGATCTGCAGCGTGTTCGCCATCGGGCCGTCGCCGTGCACGATGTCGATACGGAAATCCTCCATCGCCGTGTAGAGGTTCTCCTCGACCACCGCGCTGAGCCGATGGATCTCGTCGAGGAAGAGCACGTCCCGCTCGCCCAGCTTCGTCAACAACGCCGCGAGCTGTCCCTTGTGCTCGATGGCCGGGGCGTGCGCGACGTGCATCGTCACGCCGAGCTCGGAGGCGAGGATCGACGCGAGCGTCGTCTTGCCGAGGCCGGGAGGGCCGAAGAAGAGCACGTGATCGAGCGGGCCGCGGCGCGCCTTCGCGGCCCCGACGTACACCGCGAGGTTCTCGACCAGCCGCGGCTGTCCGACGAACTCCGCGAAGCGACCGGGCCGGAGCGAGCCCTCGACGCGACGGTCCTCGTCCTCCACGACGGGGGCGGGATCGAGCAGGTTCTGCGGCCGGTCGCCGGCGTCCTTCGATCGTCTCGCCATGGATCAGGCCATCCCCCCGAGCGCCTCGCGCAGGAGCGCGTCGACCGCTTTTCCCTCCGCGCTCTTGCTGATGGACGTGACCGCGCGCTCCGCCTCCGAGGGCTTGAATCCCATGCCGATGAGCGCCGAGTGCACCTGCCCGAGGGCGCCGGAGAACGCCGGCGCTCCGCCGCTCGGGAACGGCGCGGCCACGGACCCGGACGACGATCCGCTCCCGGCCGTCGCGAGGAAGCCCACCTTGTCGCGCAGCTCGAGCAGGAGGCGGTCGGCGATCTTCTTTCCGACCCCCGGAATTCCCTTGAACCGCGAGCCGTCCTCCCGCGCCACCGCGCGGGCGAGTTCCCCGGCGTCGAGGTGCGAGAGGATGGCCAGCGCGAGCTTGGGCCCGACCGACGAGATCCCGAGCAGCACCCGGAACGCCGCGCGGTCCTCGGCGGACGCGAACCCGAAGAGGCTGAACGCGTCCTCGCGCACGTGCGTGTGGACGTGCAGCGTGACGGGCTCGGGTGCGGACGGGAGCTTGCCGAGCGCGCCGAGCGGCACCGACACGTCGTAGCCCACGCCCCCCACGTCGAGCACCACGGCGCCGTCGGCCCCTCGCTCCACGATGATTCCTCGAAGACGACCGATCACGGCAGCACCCTACCACGAGGCCCCCTCGTCCTGCCGGTCGGACGACGGTACAACCGGGCCCTCCGATGCGTGCACCGCCCTGCTCCGCGTGGACCCTCGCGCTCTTCATCCTCGTACTCTCCATCGCCACGCGGCCGGCCCTCGTGCGCGCCGATCCGCCGCGCCTGCTCGCCCTGCCGCGGGGGGATGCAGCGCTGACCATCGACGGGGCGCTCGACGAGCCCGCGTGGGCCCAGGCCGAGCCCGGCACCGGCTTCGTGGAGCGAACGCCGCACCCGGGCGCAGCGCCGCCCGTGCCGACCTCGGTGCGCGTGCTCTACGACCACGGCGCGCTCTACGTCGGGGTCGAGCTCGGGCTCGCAGAGGGCGAGACCCCGAGGGCGCTGTGCATGACGCGCGACTCGGATGCCATCTGGAACGACGACGCCGTGAGCGTGAAGATCGACGCGCGGCAGGACCACCGCACGACGCTGGGCTTCGTGGTGAGCGCGTCGGGCGCGCAGCTCGACTACCTCGTGCTCGACAACGGGCGCGCGTTTCGACGCGAGTTCGACATGGTGTGGGAGAGCGCGGTGCGGATCGAACGCACGCGCTGGACCGCGGAGTTCCGGATCCCCTCGACGGCCCTGGGCCTCAGCGCGGACGCCGGCGAGCGGGCCCTCGGGCTCAACGTGAGCCGCGACCACAATCGATTCGCCTCGACCTACGATTGGTCTCCGATGCCCCCCGAGTTCGGGCCCTTCTCGGCCTTGCACTACGGGGTCGTGGACGGCGTCCGCATCGGCGGCGGCGGCACGCCGGTCGCCGTGACGCCCTACTCGCTCGGCGAGCTCGTGGAGTCCGAGACCACCGCCCCCACGGAGAGGCTGCGGGGACGCGCGGGCGGCGAGATCCTCGCCCGGCTCGACGCCGACGTCTGGGCGGAGGCGACGCTGCAGCCCGACTTCGCGCAGGTCGACCTCGACGACGCCCTCGTGAACCTCGATCGCTTCCCTCTTTTCTATCCCGAGCGAAGACCCTTCTTCCTGAACGGCCTCGACGCGTTCGACGCCGGCGTGCCCGAGACGCTCGTCCCGTTCTACTCGCGGCGCGTCGGCCTCGACGCACGCGGCCGCAGCGTGCCCGTCCTCGGCGGCGTGAAGCTCTACGGGCGGCAGGGGCCGTTGAGCTTCGGCGTCCTCGACGTGCTCACCGACGAGGCCGACGGACAGCCCGCCGCCAACGTCGTCGCGTCCCGGGCGCGGGTGGGACTCGGCTCGGGCGCGTCGTACGTCGGCGCGTTCCTCGTCTCGCGGCAGCCGTTCCGCTGGGACGGCTCGGCCCCTCAGGACGGGCAGGCGTTGCATGCGACCGTGGGCGCCGATGGGCTCCTCCGGACCGCCGGAGACCGGCTCGAGATCTACGCGTTCGCCGCGGGCACGGCGCGGGACGGCGGCGAGGGCGCGGCCTCCGGCGAAGGCGTGGCGGCCGCCACGACGGCCCGGTGGCGGGGCCGCGAATGGCAGCCCTCGCTGACGGGGCTCTGGGTCGAGCGCAGCTTCGCCCCCGACGTGGGCTTCGCGCGACGCCCGGGCGCGGCGAGGCTCGCGCTCGAATCTCCGTTCGTCGCGCGCCCCTCGGGGGCCCTCCGCGCCCTCGTGCTCTCGCCCGGCGGCGAGGTGCAGGCCGACGACGGCCTCGATCAACTGCTCTTCTTGCGCGGCTCCCTCACCGCGTCCGTGGAAGGCACGGGGGGCTGGTTCGCCTCGTTCGTCGGGCGCTACGTCGAGGACACCGTCGCCCAGGACTTCGAGGTCGTGCCCGGCGTGACGGCGCTCGCCGGCACGTACCGCGGCGTGCAGATCGACGTGCTCGCGGCCACGCCGACCGCATGGAACCCCACCCTCTCGGTCAGCTACCGGGTCAGCAACGCGTACTTCGGAGGCTTGCTGCACAACCCCTACGCCCGCTTCGTGGCGAACCTCGGCGCGTGGGTGTTCCTCGACCTGCGCGCGGACGTCTACCGGGTCGAGCTCCGACAAGTCCCGGCGTTCTGGACGTACGGCCTCAACGCGCTCGTGCGCGTGACCCCGACGACCGCCGTGCAGGTCGATCTCGTCGGGCGCCTCGACGGCGAGAACCGTCGCGCCGTGGGCATGGCCCGGCTTCGCTATCGGTACGCGCCCGGCAGCGACTTCTTCCTCGTGTGGCGCACCGACGCAGCGTACCCCGACGGAATGCCGACCTCGTTCTCGCATCAGCTGACGCTGAAGATGTCGGCCCGCTTCGACCTGCGGCTCTGACGGAGAACGTCGCGACGAGGGCAAGGGCCCACCGACGAGCGGCGCCACGATCGGCGGCCCGAGCGACGGCACGAGCGGCGGCACGAGCGGCGGCACGAACCCGCGCCGCACAGCGCACGCCGTCAATGGTCGAGGCGCCCGATCGAGGCGAGGTAGGCCCGCGCGAGGTCGTAGTTGTCGTGCTGGTCGGGATGGAAGTTCGGCCGCAGGTAATCGACGAACGCCCCGCGGAGCAGCGCCCGGCGACGCGCGCCCTCGGCGATGAGCTTCGGGTCCGAACCCGCCGCCCGGGCGGCCGCCCGCAAATCGGTGCCGCGCGCCCGCTCCTGGGCCAGCAGATCCCTGGATGCGATGGCCCAGAACGTCATGAGGCCGAGCGTGGCCAGCAGCATCCCCGACACGCGCAAGGACCAGCGCGGGTCCACCTTCCGGAGCACGTCGAAGGCGACCGACTTGTGCTCGATCTCCTCGGCCGCATGCCACTTGAGCAGGTCGCGCAGCACGGGGTGCGCGCTGTCCATGACGTCGGAGCGCAGGCCGTTGTCGGCGAGGGTCGCCGTGTAGTGCTCGAGGGCCGCCGTGATGCTCAAGCGCAGGGCGGGCGACACCCGCGGCTCGCACACCTCGAACGCCCAGTGCTTGTACGAGGTCAGGAAGCGCGCGACCTCGTAGCCCTGCGCCTCGAGGATGCGGTTGAACCGCTCGTGCTCGTGGCCGTGACGCCCCTCCTGTCCGAAGAACGCGCGGGCGCGGGCGGCCAGCTCGGGGTCGTCCCCGAGCTGGTCGAGGTAGTGCTTCACGCTGCGGATGAAGAAGCGCTCGCCCTCGGGGAAGAGGAGGTTCAGACCGTTGGCCACGTGCGTCGCGACGGCGTTGCCGTGGAACCAGGCGCGCGGGATGGAGGCGTCGAACGGGAAGCCCATCGCCCGGACCGGGATCGGCCGGGACGTCGCGCGACGGGCACCGCGGGGCGAGGCGCCCGTCCGCTCGCTTTGCACGCCGGCCTCGGCGCCCGCATCGCCACGTGCTGCGGGTCGACCGAATCCGCCTTCGCCGACCTGCTCCGCCACCGCCATCGTGGTCATACGCCACCTCCCGAGAGCCGCTGTTGAATCCAGTTCAGCAGGGCTAGCAGCGTATTGAATCTTGGTCAACAGCGCACTACGGTGCCCAGGCCATGTCCGTCGTCCCCCGCCAGCGGCTCCAGCTCGACGCGCGCCGCGCCCAGCTGCTCGAGCTGGGCCTGCGGCTCTTCACCGAGCGCTCGTACGACGGGGTGTCGATCGACGACATCGCCGACGCTGGCGGGGTGTCGAAGGGACTGCTCTACCACTACTTCGGGAGCAAGCGGGCGTTCTACGTCGCCACGGTGCGCGCCGCCGCCGCCCAGCTCCACCAGCGCGCGGAGGCCGATCCGGCCCTGCCGCCGGACGCGCGCGCGGTCGCGGGGATCGCGGGCTACCTCGACTTCGTGGAGGAGCACGCCGGGCCCTACGCCGCGCTCCTGCGCAGCGGGGTCGGCCACGACGCGGAGGTCGCCTCCGTCGTCGAGGAGACCCGGCAGGCCTTCGTCGACCGCATGCTGGGACATCTCGGCCTCTCGACCCCGCGGCCCGTGTTCCGCTTCGCGGTGCGCAGCTGGATTGGCCTCGTGGAGGCCGCGAGCCTGGAGTGGATCGAGCGCCGCGAGGTCGGACGCGACGTCGTCGAGCGGACCCTGCTCGAGTCGCTCCACGCCACCCTCGCCATCGCGGTCCGCCTCGATCCGGACGCCGGGGTCGCGCTCGCCGGCCGCTGACGCGCGCCTCACGGAAAGGTCGGAGTGACCGTGCCGTCCTCGACGTTCTGCAGGATGAAATCGACGACCGACGACGGCACGGGGTTCCGATCCGAGTCGGCGGCCGTGAGCGGATCGATGTGGGTCATGAACGTCGCGTCGAGCACGCGGTACGCGCGGTCGTCCGTGCGCGGGAGCCCCTCGCCCCGACGCCCAGGCCCCAGCGCCGCGCCGCGGGCGCGGCTCTCGGCGTATCCCTCCACCGGTCGGAGGCCCGCCGCGATCGCCAGCACGGGCGCATCCATCGTCGCGCCCCCATCGACGGTCAGGCCCTCGGCCTGCTGGTAGCTGCCCTCCGCGACCGCGAGTCCGGCGACCGCCGCGAGGTCGACCGGAAGGCGGGCCGGGAAGTACCACTCCGCGAAGTTCGTGCGGCCATCGACCCAGGCGTGCGCGAGGTTGGCGAGCGGCGTCTGCTCCGGAGGCGACGCGGCCGCGGCGTCGATCCACGTGTACGTCGCCGAGGGTTCGCTCGGGTGCACGAGCGGCACGCCGAACAGAGAGTCGTACGACTCGACGGCCCCGCCGGCGTGGGTGCCGCACGACACCGCCGCGAACGAGAGCCCGTTCGACGCGTCGTCGAACGCCAGCCCGAACGCCGCGGCGTTGCTCATCGAGGGGACGCGCGCGAGCGGCAGCGAGAGCAGCGTCGAGAGCACGCGATCCCGCGCCCGGTCCTCCCGCACCTCGTCGGGTGCGCGCAGCGCGTCGAGGGCGACCATCTCCGCCTGCGCGTAGATGCCGACCCCGAGCAGCGGGATCTCGAAGAAGCGGCGGCTCGAGCGGATCTCGTCGAGGCCCGGCTGCATCATCAGCCCCATCCCGCTGCCGCCGCGGTACTCGGCCTCGGTGAGCGGCGTCTCGCCCTGCGCGCCGTCCACCAGGATGAGTCCGGCCAGCTGGTCGACGCCGTGAGAGCCGTCCTCGAAGCGCCACGCCGCGAAGGTCTCGGCGAACGATCCCCCGAGCGAGTGGCCCAGCAGAAACACGTGTCCGCGACGCAGCGACGCGGGCACGTGGGAGAGGATCGCCTGGACGTCACCGACCTGCGTGCGGAGCCCCCACTCGCTCATCGCCGGCACGTCCTCTTGACCGAGGAAGCCCGCGAACGCGCGGCCCGCGAGGGTCTCGCCGCGCTGGTAGTAGCCGCGGGCCACCTCGGCATCGCCCGAGGCCTCGGCGGCGTCGAGCCCACGACGATCCTCGAGCAGGTTCGAGCGCCGGTCGATGGCCCAGACCTCGACCGGCGACCCGGCCACGACGGAGCGTCGAACCAGGTGCCGCGCGAGCATCTCGAAGCTGCCCGCGCCGCCGAGAAAGCCCGGCATCGCGAGCACGATGGCGCGGGGCGTCGCGACCCCCGCCGCGCGCACGCGCAGGATGGACATCCGATCGAGGTCGGCCGGCGTGTCGTCCATCGTCGTCGGGTTCGGCGGGGCATCGAAGCCCTCGAGGACGAGCACCTCGCGCAGCAGGCCAGGCTCGGGCTCGGTCAGGGCGGGCGGCGCCGACTCGGGCCAGTCGCGCGGCGGCCCCGCGTCTGCCTGCGCGGCGTCGTGCGCGCCGCCATCGACACCGCCGGCGTCCGGGAGCGTGGGCGACCCGCCGCAGGCGGCGAGCAAGGAGAGGGCCAAGGGCCACGAAGCGCTTCGCATGGGGGCCCAGTCTAGGGCCGACCCGAGGCGCCGACCAAGGTCCCTCGGAGGTCCTGAACAGGATGTCGCCGTCAACACTCCACGATGTTGAGCGCGAGTCCGCCGCGCGAGGTCTCCTTGTACTTCGTGCTCATGTCCGCGCCGGTCGCCCGCATCGTCGCGATGACCTTGTCGAGGGAGACCTTGTGCGTCCCGTCCCCGGAGAGCGCGAGGCGCGCGGCGTTGAGCGCCTTCGTCGCACCCATCGCGTTTCGCTCGATGCAAGGCACCTGAACCAGGCCGCCGATGGGGTCGCAGGTGAGCCCGAGGTTGTGCTCCATGCCGATCTCCGCGGCGTTCTCGACCTGCTCGGGCGTGCCTCCCATCACCTCGGCGAGCGCCGCCGCCGCCATCGAGCAGGCGACCCCGACCTCGCCCTGGCACCCCACCTCCGCGCCGCTGATCGAGGCGTTCTTCTTGTAGAGGCTCGCGATCGCCGCCGCCGTCAGCAAGAACCGCATGGTCCCTTCGTCGTCCGCGTTCGGCACGAAGGTGCGGTAGTACGAGAGCACCGCCGGAACGATGCCCGCGGCGCCGTTCGTCGGCGCCGTGACCACCCGACCGCCCGCCGCGTTCTCCTCGTTCACCGCGAGCGCCCAGAGGTGAACCCAGTCGAGCGCGACCAGGGGATCGCGCCCCTGCCCATCGGCCCTCATCTTCCGGCGCATCGCGGCCGCACGCCGCTTCACCTTGAGGCCCCCCGGCAGGATCCCCTCCCGCGCGCAGCCTCGATCGATGCAGCCCTGCATCGTCGACCAGAGGTGCAAGATCCCGGCACGCACCTCGGCCTCGGGCCGCTGCGCGCACTCGTTCTCGTACATCAACGTCGCGATGCTGAGACCGGTGTCCTGGCAGCGCGAGAGCAGCTCCGCCGCCGTCTCGAACGGATGCGGAACCGCGGGGTTCGGCCCACCCGCGAGGGCCCCGTCGGGCGTGGTCACGAAGCCGCCGCCGACCGAGTAGTAGATGCCCTCGAGGACGGGCGCCCCGGTCGCGTCCAACGCGCGGAACCGCATCCCGTTGCTGTGCAGCGGCAAACGCTCTCGGCGATGGAACACGAGGTGCTCGGCGGGCACGAACGTCACCTGGCCGCCGCGATGCAACGTGAGGCTGCGGGTCTGCGTGATCTTCGCGATCCGTCCGGGGACCACGTCGGGATCCAGCAGGTCGGGCGCCTCGCCCTCGAGGCCGAGCATCACCGCGAGGTCGGTGCCGTGCCCCTTGCCCGTGTGCCCGAGCGAGCCGAACAGCTCCACGCGGATCCCCGCGACCCGAGCGCCGTGCCCTTCGTCGGCCAGGCGCGCCGCGAACCGGTACGCGGCGCGCATCGGCCCCACCGTGTGCGAGCTGGACGGTCCGATGCCGATCTTGAAGATGTCGAAGACACTGATGTGCACGGGAACGCTCCTGACCGCGCGGCGCGCCGTCGCTCGAAGGCTCGGTGGCCGGTGCGCCCAGGTCAAGCGGGCTCCGACGCCGGCCCGAGGCCGCGCCCCCCGGAGGCTTGCAGACGCGCGCAGACCGGGCCGCGCTATCCTCCCGCGCGATGACCACGGTGACCCTCCGCCTCGAGTCGTACGACCGCGAAGCCCGCGCGCTGGTGGGGGGCGCTCAGTCCCTGGCCGAGCAGCGACGGAACCCGGAGGTCGAGCCCCTGCACCTGCTGCATCGGCTCGTGGAGCGCAGCGCGGTCGCGCAAGACACCGTCGCGCGCGCGGGGGTGGACCCGATCGACCTGCTCGTCGAGTGCGAGGCGCTGGCGCGGCGCCTGCCGAGTCCCGACGGCGGGGCGACGTTCCTCTCGACCCGGCTGCTCGAACTGCTCGGGCGCGCGGAGGGCGAAGCTTCGCGGGCGCGGGGCGCGCTGGTGTCCGCGGGCCACCTCCTGACGGCATGTGCCCAGGAGAGCACGGGAGGCGCCGCCGCCGCGCTGCAGGCCTGCGGGCTCTCGGCGCCGCTCCTGCGGGCCGCGTCGTCGAGCGCGGGCGCCGCGCCGGGGGCGGACGCACGCAAGGACGATCCCCTCGAGCGGTATGGGCAAGACCTCTGCGCCCTCGCGCGCCAAGGCGCGTTCGACCCCGTGATCGGTCGGGACGCCGAGCTCCGGCGCATCCTCCAGGTGCTGGCCCGAAGGCACGAGAACAGCCCGCTCCTCGTCGGCGAGGCCGGCATCGGCAAGCGCGCGATCGTCCACGCCCTCGCGGGCCGCCTCGTCCGCGGGGACGTGCCACGAACGCTCGCGGGCAAGCGGCTCGTGGCGCTCGACCTCGCGCTGCTCGTCGCGGGCACCAAGCTGCGCAGCGAGGAGGGCGAGCGGATGCGCGCCCTGCTCCAGGCGGTCCGCGACGCCGCCGGCGAGGTCCTGCTCGTGGTGCCCGATCTCGGTGGGCTCGTCTCCGAGCGCGCCCCGAGCGGCGCGGCGCAACTCCTCGCGGCCGCCCTCGGTCGCGGCGAGCTCCGCGCGATCGCGCTCGCGACCCCCGAGGCCGCGCGAAAGACCGTCGACGTCGAGCCGGCCCTCGCGCGCCGGTTCATCTCGATCGCCATCGAGCCGCCGTCTCCGGACGAGACCCTCGCCGTCCTGCGCGGCGTCGTGGCGCGCTACGAGCACGCGCACGAGGTCCGGATCACCGACCCCGCCCTCGTGACCGCCGTCCGCTTGGCGCGCCGCTACGTCCCGTCGGCGCAGCTGCCGAAGGCGGCCATCGATCTGATCGACGAAGCCGCCGCGCGCGTGCGCGTGGAGGTCGACGGAGTGCCCTCGTCGCTCGATGCGATGGAGCGACAGCTCGAAGGCCTCCGTGCCCAGCACCGTTCGCTCGAGGACGACACCGACGAGGCGAGCCGACGGGCCCGCGACGGGCTCGCCGCGAAGATCGCGACGCTCTCGACCCAGGCCGCCGACGCGCGCGCGGCGTGGACCACGCGCCCCGACGCGACACCCGCGGGCTCGGTCCCGCGGGCCGACGGACCGGGAACGGCGGGCGACACCGCGTCGGCGGGCGATGCCACGTCCGCGAGCGCCGCCCCCACCTCAAAGCCGCGCCCCGATGTCCTCGAGGCCGACGTCGCCGACGTCGTCGCCGCGTGGACGGGCGTGCCGGTGAGCCGGATGCTCGAGGCCGAGACGCAGAAGCTGCTCGCGATGGAGGACAAGCTCCGCGAGCGCGTCGTCGGTCAGGACCCCGCCGTCGCTGCGGTCAGCCGCGCCGTGCGTCGCGGTCGGGTCGGGCTCCGCGACCCCCGACGTCCGATCGGGAGCTTCCTGTTCCTCGGCCCATCCGGCGTCGGCAAGACCGAGCTGGCCAAGGCGCTCGCAGAGTTCCTGTTCGACGACGAGCTCGCGATGACGCGCCTCGACATGAGCGAATTCATGGAGAAGCACATGGTCGCGCGCCTGCTCGGTGCCCCGCCGGGATACGCCGACAGCGAGGAGGGCGGCTTCCTCACCGAGGCCGTTCGAAAGCGCCCGTACAGCGTGATCCTCTTCGACGAGATGGAGAAGGCGCATCCCGACGTCTTCAACATCCTGTTGCAAGTGCTCGACGACGGGCGCCTCACCGACTCCCGCGGACGGGTCGCCCACTTCTCGGACACCGTCATCATCATGACGAGCAACGTCGGCTCGCAGGCGATCCTGGACCACGGCGAAGGGGTGACGCGCGAGGCGATCCAGGGAGCGCTCGAGCCCCAGCTCCGAGCGCATTTTCGTCCGGAGTTCCTCAACCGCATCGACGACGTCGTGATCTTCGATCCGCTCGGGAAGAAGGAGCTCCGCGGCATCGTCGACATCCAGCTCCAAGGCCTCGGTCGGCTGCTCGCGGAGCGGCAGCTCTCCCTCCACGTCACCGACGCCGCGAAGGACCGGCTCACGGAGCTCGGGTACGAGCCGGCGTACGGTGCCCGTCCCCTCAAGCGCGTCATCCTGAAGCGCCTCCAAGATCCGCTCGCCGAAGAGATCTTGCGCGGAGGGTACGCCCCCGCCGACGCCATCGAGGTCGACGTGGACGAAGGCGGCGAGGCCTTCGTGTTCCGGCGCACGGCCGATTGAGGCGACGCGGCGCGGGCCTTCCCTCGCGCGCACGGATGTGCAAGATGCCTCCGCGATGACCGACTACATCTTCACGATGAAGGGTGTGACGAAGGTCCACCCGCCCGAAAAGCGAATCGTCACGGACCTGTACCTCTCGTTCATTCCGGGCGCGAAGATCGGCGTCATCGGACCGAACGGGATGGGCAAGTCCTCCCTGCTGCGCATCATGGCGGGCGAGGACAAGAACTTCACCGGCGAGGCGTGGATCAGGCCCGGGGCCAAGGTCGGCTTCGTCCCGCAGGAGCCCGACATCGGCAAGGGCCGCAAGGTCATCGACGTCGTGCACGAGGCCGTCGCGCCGATGCGCGACGCCCTCGCCCGCTTCGAGGAGATCTCGATGAAGCTCGGCGAGCCCATGGACGACGACGCCATGCAGAAGCTGCTCGACGAGCAGGCCAGCCTGCAGGACATCATCGACGCGGGCGACGGGTGGAACCTCGACACCACGCTCGAGATCGCGATGGACGCCCTCCGGCTGCCGCCGCCGGACGAGCTGGTCGATCACCTCAGCGGCGGCGAGAAGCGACGGGTCGCCCTCTGCCGCACCCTGCTGCAGAAGCCCGATCTGCTGCTGCTCGACGAGCCGACCAACCACCTCGACGCCGAGTCGGTGGCGTGGCTCGAGACGCACCTCAAGGAGTACCCGGGCACGATCGTGTCGATCACGCACGACCGCTACTTCCTCGACAACGTGGCCGAGTGGATCCTCGAGCTCGACCGCGGCGAGGCCTATCCCTACAAGGGGAATTACACGGGCTGGCTCGAGCAGAAGGAGAAGCGGCTCCAGGTCGAGGAGAAGCAGGACTCCGCCCGCAAGCGGAAGATCGCGCAGGAGCTCGACTGGGTGCGGCAGTCGCCGAAGGCCCGTCAGGCCAAGAGCAAGGCGCGCCTGCAGGCCTACGACGCCCTGGTGACCGAGGCGCAGCGGGCCAAGCGCACCGACGCCGAGATCTTCATCCCGCCCGGCGAGCGGCTCGGCGACACCGTCATCGAGGCGAAGAACCTGACGAAGACGTTCGGGGAGCGGGTCCTCTACGAGAACCTGTCGTTCCTCATCCCCAAGGGCGCCATCGTGGGGATCATCGGTCCGAACGGCGCCGGCAAGACGACGCTGTTCCGGATGATCACCGGGCAGATGCAGCCCGACGGCGGGGCGATCACGGTCGGCGAGACCGTGAAGCTGATGTACGTCGATCAGTCGCGCGACGCGCTCGATCCCGAGCAGACGGTCTTCAAGGAGATCGCGCGCGGACAGGACAAGATCGTCGTCGGCCGCACCGAGATCCCGAGCCGGGCGTACGTCGGGCTGTTCAACTTCAAGGGCGGCGACCAGCAGAAGGTCGTCAAGACCCTCAGCGGCGGCGAGCGCAACCGCGTGCACCTCGCGAAGGTGCTCACGCAGGGCGGCAACGTGCTGCTGCTCGACGAGCCGACGAACGACCTCGACGTCGAGACGCTCCGCTCGCTCGAAGAGGCGCTGCTCGAATGGCCGGGCGTGGCGCTCATCACGAGCCACGACCGGTGGTTCCTGGATCGGCTCGCGACGCACATCCTCGCGTTCGAGAGCAACTCGAGCGTCGTGTGGTTCACCGGCAGCTACCAGGACTACGAGGCGGACCGCAAGAAGCGGCTCGGCGCCGAGGCCGAGCGGCCGCACCGCATCAAGTACCGCAAGCTCACGCGCTGAACGTGGGCGGGGCCCGAGGCCCGCCGCGCCGACCCCCTGCGCCCTTCGAACGGCGAGAGGGGGCGGCGGCGGCCCGTCAGGGCTTCTTGCCGATGCGGGTGAGGCGCGACTCGTCGGCGAGGTACTGCTCGTAACCCATGTACAGGTCGTAGTACTTCGGCCCGGCCAGCTCGATCACCCGGGTCACGAGCGAGTCGACGAACTGCACGTCGTGCGAGTTGACCACGAGGCTGCCCGGGAACTTCAGCAGCCCGTTGTTCAGCGACGTGATCGACTCGAGGTCGAGGTGGTTCGTCGGGCCGTCGAGCAGGAGCACGTTCGGGTCCTGCAGCATCATGCGCGCGAGCATGCACCGGACCTTCTCGCCCCCGGAGAGCACGCTCGCGCTCTTCTTCGACTCCTCGCCCGAGAAGAGCATCCGCCCGAGGAAGCTGCGGACGAAGTTCTCCTCCTGGTTTTCGCTGAACTGCCGCATCCACTCGATCAGGTTCGAGGACGTCTCGAAGAAGTGCTGATGGTCCTTGGGGAAGTACCCGAGGTTCACCGAGCGCCCCCAGCGGAGCTCCCCCGAATCCGGCGGCACCTCGCCCGCGAGCACCTGCAGGAGCATCGAGGTCGCCACGTCGCTGCCCGTGATGGCCACCTTCTCGCCGCGGCCGATCGAGAAGCGCAGGTCCTCGAAGAGGACCTCGCCGTCGAGGCGCTTGGTGATGCCGTCGACGAAGAGCACTTCCTTGCCGAGCTCGCGCTCGGTGTCGAGCACGATGTACGGGTACTTGCGCGAGGAGGGCTTGATGTCCTCGAGCGTGATCTTCTCGAGCTGGCTCTTGCGGGACGAGGCCTGCCGCGACTTCGACGCGTTCGCGCTGAAGCGCTGCACGAACGCCTTCAGCTCCTTGATCTTGTCTTCCTTGCGGCGGTTCGACTCCTGCCGCTGGCGCAGGGCGAGCTGGCTCGTCTCGTACCAGAAGCCGTAGTTGCCGGAGAACAGCGTGACCTTCTGGAAGTCCACGTCCGCCACGTGCGTGCAGACCTTGTCCAGGAAGTGTCGGTCGTGGGAGACGACGATCACGGTGTTGTTGAAGTTGAGCAGGAACTCCTCGAGCCAGAGGATCGAGTCGACGTCGAGGTGGTTGGTGGGCTCGTCGAGCAGCAGGATGTCCGGGGCGCCGAACAGGGCCTGGGCCAGCAGCACGCGGACCTTCTCGCTGTCGTCCAGCTCCTTCACGAGCCGCTGGTGCTTGCCCTCCGGGATGCCGAGCGCGCTCAGCAGGCTGCCGGCGTTCGACTCCGCGTTCCAGCCGTCGAGCTCGCCGAACTCGCCCTCGAGCTCCGCCGCGCGGGTGCCGTCCTCGTCGCTGAAGTCCGCCTTCGCGTAGATGGCGTCCTTCTCCCGCATCACCTCGTGGAGGCGGGTGTGGCCCATGATGACCGTCATCAGCGCGCTGGACTCGTCGAACGCGAAGTGGTCCTGGCGCAGCATGCTGAGACGCTGGCCCTTGGAGATGATGACCCGGCCGGACGAGGGCTCCTGCTCGCCGGCGAGGCAGCGCAGGAACGTAGACTTTCCGGCCCCGTTCGCGCCGATGAGGCCGTAGCAGTGCCCGGGGGTGAACTTGATGTCGACGTTCTCGAAGAGAATCCGACTGCCGTACGTGAGGGTGAGCTGTTCGGTGCTGATCATGGCGCGCTCGCGAGGGGCCGAAGTACACGCTGGGGACCCGGCCGGCAACCAGGCGACGTCGGACCCTGCCGGACCCCACAAGCAGGGCCCCGGCGGCCCGCAGGCGCACACGAACCATGCGACCGGAGGCTCACAACGCCTTCCTCGGGGGGACGGCGGCGGTCGCGACCAGCACCCCGGCGGCGAGCGCCATCGCGACGAGCGCCATGCGGAAGGCCGTGGACACCGCGCTCACCGCGTCGTTCTCGAGGAGTGAACGGACGGAGAGGAACCCGACGCTGCCGGGCACCAGCAGCAAGATCCCCGGCACCAGCATCAGATGGACCGGGCGATCGGCCAGCCGTGCGAAGAGGTTGGCGGCGCCGGCGACCGCGAGCGCGGCGGTGAACGCGCCCAGCTCCGGGCCGAGCACGGGGCCGGCAGCCTGCGACATCAGGAGCCCGAGGAGCACCGCGGCGAGCACCCACCGCGCGTCGCGTGGCCTGGCCCGCAGCAGGACCGTGAACCCCAGGGCGCTCAGGAGCGGGGCCGCGAGCAGCGCCGCGCGGGGCAGCGACGACGACGTGGGAAGCTCGGGCAGATCGGGCAGCAGGTCGACCGCCTTCTGGCCGAGCGCGACCCCGAACCCGAGCTGGAGGAACGTGACGATGCCCCCCATCAGGCGCGAGGTGCCCGACACCAGGTGGGCGCTCGCGAGCTCCATCATGGCCGTCGTGACCGTGAAGCCAGGCAAGAGCACCACGAGGGCCGCGAGCAAGACGATCGACGGGCGCAAGGGCCAACCGCGCGACGCGAGGAACGACGCGAGGAAGGAGACGGAGAACGCCGCGAGGCTCGGCAGCAGCCGGCCGAACGTCGGGACGGGGCGTGCCACCACGTCCAGCGCGCCGACGACGAGGCCCAGCGCGCCCGCGATGGGCACGTCGAGTCCGCTGCCCCCCAGCAGGATCGACGCCGACGTGGAGAGCAGACCGAACGCGGCCACGCCGAGCACCGGTCCGTAGCGCGGCGTTCGGGCGAGGATGCCCTCGATGCGCTGGGCGCCGTCGCCGGGGGAGATCTCCTTTCGCTCGACGCGGCCGACGAGGTCGTGCAGCGCGCTCAGGCGTTCGAGATCGATGAGGCCGGGCTCGACGCGCACCACCCGCGTCCGCACGTCGAGCGGCGAGGTGGCCCCCGCCCGCGACATGGTCACGAAGATCGCGGTGGGCGTGCACAGCGCGTCGATCTCGAGGCCGAGGGCGACGGCCAGGCGATCGAGGGACTCCTCCACGCGGTGCGCCGACATGCCGAGCCCGAGCAGGGCGTGGGAGAGGCGAAGCGTGAACGCCAACGACGCGTCGATCCCGTCGGCCCCGGGCGCGGCGACCGCGTCCCCCAGCACGAGCGAGTCGAAGCTGGAACGCGCGCTCCGCTGCGTCCTCTGCCGCACGACGCGGGCGGCCTGCACGATCCAGAAATCCACGCCGCCGGAGGGTACGATGTCCCGCACGACGCGGCACCCCGGCGCGGCCTTCGCGGTCTCCCGTCGGCCGGAACGGCATTGCGGCCTGTGCGTGGCCGGTCATGCTCGGCGATGCCCCGCGCGACGCCCCCGAAGCCCTCGAGGCCCGAAGGCACCCGCCCTCGCGCCGCACGCCCGGCCGGGCGTGACACCTTGGTCGCGTCGCTCTACGCCGCCGTGCACCGCGGCACGCCGGGCGACCTGGCGTTCCACGCCGCCGCCTGCGAGGGCGGCCCCCGGGTGCTCGAGCTCGGATGCGGCCACGGCCGGGTCGCGCGGGCCCTCGCCGCGCGCGGGCACACCGTCGTCGGCATCGACAGCGACCCGGCGCTCCTCGCCCTCACCCGCCGCATGCGGGCGAGCGCCGACGTCCGCGGGCGCATCGAGCTGCGCGAGGGCGACATCCGAGCGCTCGCGCGCCACCCCGTCGAGCGCTTCGACCGCGTGGTGGTCGCGTACTCCACGCTCTATTGCCTCGGAGACGACGACGAGGTGCGGTCGATGTTGCAGGGCGCGCGGGCGCATCTCGTGCCCGGCGGTCGCCTCGTGCTCGACGCCTACGCGGCCGATCCGTTCCACGAGACCTTCGATCCCGCGTACGACGACCCGTGGGGTGAGGTGGCCCGCGTGCGGGCGAGCGGGCGACGGTGGAGCGTGCTCGAACAGTCGGACTGGGACCGCGACGCGCAGCGGGTGACGGTCTCCTACCGGCACGAGCCCCTCGACGGCGGCACCGCGATCGAGACCCGCATCGTGCATCGCTACCTGCTGAAGGATCAGCTCGTTCGATTGCTGGAGGCCTGCGGCTTCCGCACGCTCTCGTGCGCCGGCGGCTTCGACGGGCGCCCCTACGACCAGGACGCCGAGCAGCTGGTCGTCGTCGCCGAAGCCTGATCGTCCGGCCGAGGGAACCCGCGAGCCCCCCGCGCCGCGGGTAGGCCTTGACCCGGAGGACCGAAACGCGGAACCCTCGAGGATCGACGGGTGGCCTCGCCCCACGGCTCCCCCCGAACCCGCTCGATCCTTCCCGGAGACACCATGAACCGAACCTCGTTTCGCCCCGCCTGGGTCGCCCTGCTGGCCCTCCTGCTGGCCGCCCCAGCCGCCAGCCTCACGGCGGGCATCGCGCACGCCCAGGTGCCGCGCACGATGACGGTGCAGGGGATCCTGCGGGACGCCTCCGGCATCCCGGTCGAGGCGATGACGACGTTTCGCTTCGAGCTTCTCGATGGAACGGCGTCGGTGTGGATGGAGCAGCAGTCGGTGACGCCGCGCGC
>CAIKNO010000275.1 GCA_903828805.1 uncultured Sandaracinus sp.
CCCCCGCCCGAGCCCGCCGGGTCGAATTGCGGACGGACTCGGGTCGATCCAAAAGGGCCGCCGGAGGGTGGGTCCGTCGGGGGCCTCGAATCCAGGAGCCCCATGACTCACCTCGCCCGCGCGGTCGCGCTCGTCCTCGCCGTTTCTCTCATCGCGTGCGGTCGCCCCGAAGGCGAATCTTCGGAGGCCGGCACCCCCGCGGTCGCTACCGAGGCGCTCGTCGAGTCGTTCGGCACCGGGACCCTCATCATCCCTATGGGGAACAACTATCAGGACAGCGGCGTCCTGCGCGCGTACGGACTCGTGTACGCCCTGCTCCGCGCCGGCGTCCCCGTGCGGTGGTCGATCGCCGCTGGGAAGGCCTCGGGCGGGACGGATTTCACGGTCGCGGCGCCGGCCTCGGTCCGCAACCTCGAGAGCGGCGCGACCGTCGCGGTGCCGGCCACGTACCGCGGTGGGCCCTTCATCGTCGACGCGGCGTCGCGTGCAGCGGCGCTCCCGATCGTCAACGCCTGGCTCGCCGCCGACGCCGTCACGGTGGTGCACGACGTCACGGGCACGTTCTCGTCGAACACGATGCGGACGCTCAGCGCCGCGCCGCGCATCGCCGTCTTCCAGGACGGCAACGAGGCCATCGCGTTCACGGACCTCAACGCCGCCGGCATCCCCGACTCGGCGGGCAACGTCTGGAGCGCCACGTCCCCGGACCTCCTCACCGAGGCGGAGATCGCCGGTCCCACGACCACGAGCCACACGGACGGCGCGCTGCTCCGGGCCGACGGGACGCCGGCCTACTGCCAGCTCACGTCGATGCACTACGCCGCAACGGCCTCCACGCCTGAGATCGTGCAGGAGGTGCGCGCGTGGCTCGATTCGAGCCGCATCACCCACGCGTTCATGGAGTGCGAGGCCGCGCTCACCTTCGAAAACGCCTCCGCCGGCCGCTTCCTGACGACGACGGGCCTCAACGGATCCGAACCGGCCGTCAACACGCCCGTCCTCAACAACTTCCCCGACGATCCGTTCACGCAGTTCGACGGGACGATCACGCCGGACGGCGGCTCGATCCAGTCGATCGACCCGCTCGCTGCCTTCCAGTCGTACGCGCGGGTGCTGCTCCGTGATGGCGCCGGCGACGTCCTCTGGGCCACGGCGCGACTGAACGGCGACGCGAACAACGGGCAGGTGACGTACCTCGGTGGCCACAACTACGGCACCGCCGTGCCGGTCTCGGCGAACCCGCAGACCAACGGCTTGAGGCTCCTCCTCGACAGCCTCTTCGAGTCGGATTGCGCGAGCGCGGTAGGCCTGGCCAACGTCGCGCTCGTCAAGAGCGCGCCTGCGACGAGCACGGCCTCGACGCTGACGTTCACCCTGACGTATTCGAACACCGGCGCCGGAGCGGCGGACGCGGTGGTCCTGCGCGACGCGGTGCCGGCCGGCACCACCTTCGCGTCGGCGACGGGCGGCGGCACGCTCTCGGCGGGCGTCGTGACGTGGAACCTCGGCAACCTCCGGCCAGGCGCGAGCGGGACCGTCTCGTTCACCGTCAACGTGGGCGCCGACGCGGTCATCGCGAACACCGCGTCGATGGCCTACCGCACGGAGACCACCGCGCGCACGACGTCGAGCAACACGACGAGCACGACCGTCGACCGGACCGCCCCCGACACCGTCATCGCCTCCGCCGAGCCCAGCCCGACGAGCGACCCCACCGGCGACTTCGCCTTCACCTCCCCCGACGCCACCGCCTCCTTCGAGTGCAGCGTCGACGGCGGCGCCTTCACCGCCTGCCCCGCCGCCTTCTCCACCGCCTCCTTGGCCGACGGCCCCCACACCCTCGCCGTCCGCGCCGTCGATGCCGCCGGAAACGTCGACCCCACCCCGGCCACCGCCGCCTGGACCGTCGACCGGACCGCCCCCGACACCGTCATCGCCTCCGCCGAGCCCAGCCCGACGAGCGACCCCACCGGCGACTTCGCCTTCACCTCCCCCGACGCCACC
>CAIKNO010000276.1 GCA_903828805.1 uncultured Sandaracinus sp.
CGCCGCAGTACGCCGAGCGCGGATTCGTGCGGGGCATCATCGACCTGCTCTTCGAGCACGAGGGGCGGACGTGGGTGCTCGACTGGAAGACCGATCGGCTGCCGTCGTACGACGACGCCACCCTCCAGGCCCACGCCGAGGAGCACTACGCGGTGCAGGCGCGGCTCTACGCGCTCGGCGTCGCCCGGATGCTCCAGATCTGCGACGCCGCGGATCACGAGGCCCGCTTCGGCGGCGTGATCTACTGCTTCGTCCGCGGCCTCGGCGCGCCGGTCGGGGAGGGATCGACGCCGGGGTTGCACCTCATGCTCCCGACATTCTCGGACCTCGAGCGCTGGGACCGCGCGCTGCGCACGGAGGACGCCCCGTGGGGTCATCCCCTGCCCCCGAGACCCGCCGTCCACCCCGGCGCGGAGGTCACGCGATGACGAAGGCCCTTTGGAATCCGCTCGGGGCCGCCCGCGCGATGACCTCGCAGCTGACGCCCGCCCAGCGCGCCTCGTTCCCCGACGCCCTCGTGGCCTGCGCGCGCCGGGCCGACCTCGGCGAGGAACACCTCCATCTCGCCTGGGAGCTGGTCCAGCTCACGGGCGCGGTGGACGCCGACGGCCAGCGCGGCTTGCTCGTGCTCTTGCTCCTGCTCTTCGACGCGACCGCGAGCGGCTCGACCCGATTGCCGCTGGGGCGGAGCGAGCGCGCGCTGCTCGCCGAGCGCGCCCGGGCCCTCGGTCTCGACGCCGACGACGAGGCGCGGGCCCACGCGTGCGCCGACGCCGTGCTCCGTGCGTTCGAACGCGATGACGGGCGCTCCGAGGGCGAAGCCGGCACCTCGACGTTCGGTCTGCTCATCGGCCGACCCGGCGCGTTCCGACCGCTCACCCTCGACGGCACGGCGCTCGCCCCGCAGCGGCTCGACGCGCTCGAGGCCCGCCTCGCGTCACGGCTGCTCGCCCGACGCGCGCCACCGCGGAGCGAAGCGGACGAGACCGCGCTGCGGCAGGCCGTCGCGTCCGTGCTCGCGGCACCCGCCCTCGGACGCAAGGGCCCCGTCGTGCTCACCGACGAGCAGCAAGGCGCCGTCGAGGCCGCGCTCCGGGCGCCCGTGTGCGTCATCTCCGGGGGGCCGGGCACCGGAAAGACGGCGATCGTGGTGTCCATGCTGCGGGCGCTCGCGCGGGTGGATCCCGGGCTCACGGTCGCGCTCGCGGCCCCGACGGGCAAGGCCGCCGACCGCATGGCCCGCTCGATCGAGGCCGGGCTCGCAGGCCTGCACGGCGACGACGACGTCGCCCTCCGGGCGCGGGTCCCCGCCGCGCGCACCTTGCATCGTCTGCTCGGATGGTCGCCGTCGCTCGAGCGGTTCCGCCACGACGAGCGCAGCCCCCTGGCCGAGCGCGTGGTGATCGTGGACGAGGCCTCGATGATCGACCTCGCGATGATGGACCGCCTCGTCGCGGCCCTGCCTCCGTCGGGTCGTCTCGTCCTGCTCGGGGATGCCGATCAGCTTCCGTCCGTCGAGCCGGGATGCGTGCTCTTCGACCTGGTGGAGGCCGGCCCGACGTCCGGCCTCTCGGTGCAGCGGCTGACGAAGAGCCACCGCATGGATCCCTCCGATCCGGCGGGCTCGCACATCCTGGGCATCGCCCGGCGGGTGCACGACGGCGTCGCGTCCGGCCTCGAGTCCGCGCCGGATGGCGCGCTCGGCCGCGAGGGCATGCTCGCGCGGCGGAGCGCCCTCCCCGAGGACGGCCGCGTGCCCCCGGGCGTCTCGCTCGTGCCCGCCACGCGGGACGACCAGCGGGAGCGCTTCCTCGCCTGGTGGTGGGAGCACCGGGTGCGCGGCCCCGAGGCCCCGCTCTTCGATCGGACGTTCCGGCCCGGCTCGTCGGACGACGGGCCGCTGCTCGGACGCCTCTTCGACCGTCTCGAGGCGTCGCGCTTGCTCTGCGCGACGCGGGGCCGCTCGACCGGCACCGACGCCGTCAACGCCTGGATGGGCGAGCGTGCGGCCCGGGCGAGGGGCCTCCGACCCGGTCCTCTGCTGCTCGCGGGCGAGTCCGTGATGGTGGTCCGCAACGACCACGAGGCCGGCCTCTACAACGGCGATCAGGGGCTGGTGCTGTGGGTCGAAGGGCACGACGGGGCCGCGCATCCCTGCCTCGTCGTGCGGCGCGGTCACGCCTTCGAGATCCACCGCATCGAGCGGGTGCGTGGGCTGCTCGAGCGGGCCTACGCCACCACGGTGCACAAGGCGCAGGGCTCGGAGCACGACTGCGTCGCGCTGCTCCTGCCCGACGAGGACGTCCCGCGGCTCTTGACGCGGGAGATCGTCTACACGGGGATCACCCGTGCCCGGAGCGCGGTGCTGCTCGTCGGCCAGCCCCAGGTGTTCCAGCATGCGGTGTCGCGGGCCACGGCGCGAAGCACCGGTCTGCAGCCCCGGCTCCGGCGGGAAGGGTCCCTCGATCCCGGGGTGGTCCCCGACCCCGGAGGCCGTTGATTTCTTCGCGACCGTGTCAATACTTGCCGGCGCAAGGAGAGCCCCCGAGATGCTCCGGTACAAGGCCGATCGCCGAACGCTCGCGTTCTGTGGCACCTACTTCGCGCTCGTCGCGCTCGGGTACGGCACCTCCCTTCCATGGCCCGCCACCGCCACGCTCACGGCGTCGATCGCGCTGCTCTCCTTTTTCTGCGCGGTCATCAGCCACAACGTGGTGCACGCGCCGGTGTTCGTGAATCGCCGCGCGAACCGGGTGTTCCAGGGGCTGGTGTCGCTGACCTACGGGCACCCGGTGTCGATGTTCGTCCCGGGCCACAACCTCAGCCATCACCGGTACCTGCAAGGCCCCCGCGACCGGATGCGCACCGACAAGATGCGCTTCCGCTGGAACCTGCTGAACCAGCTCTTCTTCAACTTCGCGATCGGCCCCGCGATCTTTCGCGACAACGCGGCCTACGCCCGGCTCGCGCGGCATCGGAGCCCCGGCTGGTACCGGCAGTTCCAGCTCGAGCTCGGCGCGTACGTGGCGTTCCTGCTGCTCACCCTCGCGCTCTCGGTCTGGCTCGACGGCGGGATGCCGTGGCGCTTCCTGCTCTTCGTGTTCCTGCCGCACCAGTACGCGGTGTGGGGCATCGCGGGGATCAACTTCGTGCAGCACGACGGGACGGACCCGGACCATCCGACGAACCACTCGCGCAACTTCACCAGCCCGATCCTGAACTGGTTCACGTTCAACAACGGCTACCACGGGATCCACCACATGCGGCCCGCGCTCCACTGGTCGCTCACGCCCGAGGCCCACGCCCGCGACGTGGTGCCGACCCTCGATCCGCGGCTCGATCAGCCCTCCCTGCTCGCCTACTGCTTCAAGGCCTACGTGTGGCCCGGCCGCCGGCTTCGCTACGACGGGACGCCCGTCGTGCTCCCGGCCCCGCGCGCCGACGAAGACTGGGTCCTGCGCGATGAAGCCCGGGGCGCCTCGCAGGACAAGGGCTCGAACACGTCGAGGCCCACGCCGCAGGACGGCGACGACCACGAACACCACGACGGGTACGACGACCAGCACGGAGCGATGGCGTAAGCTCGGCGACCTCTCAAGGAGCGCTCCGCCGTGACCTCCCCGCTGCTCGCCCACTTCGCGCTCGACCCCGAGATCACCTTCCTGAACCACGGCAGCTTCGGCGCGTGCCCGCGCGTCGTGCTCGAGCGTCAGGCCGACCTGCGCGCCCGGCTCGAATCCGAGCCGGTCCGCTTCTTCGTGCGCGAGGCCCAGCGCGGGATCGACGCCGCCCGCGAGCGGATCGCCTCGCTGCTCGGCGCCGCCCCCGAGGACATGGTCTTCGTCCGCAACGCGACGGTCGGCGTGAACACCGTCCTGGCCTCGCTCGCCCTCGCGCCCGGCGACGAGCTGCTCACCACGGACCACGTCTACGGCGCGTGCCGCAACGCGCTCGAGCACGTCGCCGCCAAGCACGGCGCGCGCGTCGTCGTCGCGCACGTGCCGTTTCCTTTGGCGTCTCCCGACGAGGTCGTGGACGCCGTGCTCGCCGCGGCCGGTCCGCGGACCCGGCTCGCCTTGCTCGATCACGTGACGAGCCCGACCGGGCTGGTCTTCCCGATCGCGGCGCTCGTCGCGGCCCTCGCCGACCGCGGCATCGACACCCTCGTCGATGGCGCGCACGCCCCGGGCATGCTGCCGCTCGCGCTCTCGCAGCTCGGCGCCGCGTACTACACCGGCAACCTGCACAAGTGGCTCTGCGCGCCGAAGGGCTGCGCCATCCTTCACGTGCGCCGCGATCGTCAGGCGGGGCTTCGCCCGCTCGTGATCAGCCACGGTGCGACGAGCCGTCGGCCCCGGCCTCGCCTGTGGGAGGAATTCGACTGGCAGGGGACCGACGACCCGACGCCGTGGATCTGCGCGCCCGACGCCCTCGACGCGCTCGAGGCGATGGTGCCCGGCGGCCTCGAGGGCATGCGCGCGATGCAGCGCGACCTGGCCCTCCACGCGCGTCGTCGCCTCTCGGAGACCCTCGGCGTCGCGCCCCCGGCGCCCGAGTCGATGCTGGCCGCGCTCGTCGCGATGCCGCTCTCTCCCCACACGCCGACGACGACCGACAGCTCGTGGGCCATCGACCCGCTCGGCGAGGCGCTCTTTTCCCAGCACCGGATCGAGATCCCGGTGTTCCCGTTCCCGGCGCCCCCGCACCGTCTGATTCGCATCGCCTGCCAGGTGTACGTCGATCGCGACGACGTCGAGCGCCTCTGCGCCGCGCTCGTCGAACTCGGAGAAGGCCGCGCCTGAACGGCACCCGCGAGGAGGACCGGCCCGCGGCACACGCGCCGAGGTCACGCGGGATCGGGATCGTGTATCCTCGCGGACCATGTCCCTCCGCAAGCAAGCCATGGAGGCCGCCGGTCAGTACCTGCGCCGCAACCCTCAGGAGTTGACGCGGGTCCTGTGGAACCTGCTGGGTCTGCGGGTCGGCGTGCCGCTCGACGCGCTGCGCTGGCTGCTCGAGCGCGTCGCCAAGAGCGGCGCCGTCAAAGATCCGGTGCTCACCGAGGTCGCGCCCGGCATGCGCCTGTCGGCGACCATCGACCTGATGAAGACGCCCGTGCGGGCGAGCGCGGTCGTGTACATCGACCGCATGGTCATCACCCCCGACCAGCTGCGCATCGAGACCCGCGTCGAGGAGATCTTCCTCGAGGTCCAGGGGGACGTGCAGAGCCCCGTCGCGGCCCTGCTCCGCTCCGGCGCGCTCGATCTCAGCCGCCCCGGCAACCTCGCGAAGTTCATGCCCCTGCCGCCGACGGTGGTCGAAGCCCGCGACAACCGCATCGTCGTCGACCTGCTGCGGGACCCGAAGATCGCCGAGCATCCGGCCGTGAAGCGCATCCTGCCGTTGATCGCGCCGGTCGTGACCGCGTACGGGCTCGAGACCGACGGCGACCACCTCGAGGTGATGTTCCGGCCGCTGCCCGACGGGCTGCGCCCCGCCGCGAGCGCGATCCGTCGGCACCTCGTCCGGCCGGGCCTCAGCCGGATCCGCGGCCTGCTCCCGGGCTGAATTCACCCCTCCCGACCCGCCGGGTGCGTGCGCGGTCCCGGGATCGGGCTAGAAACCGCGCCATGGCCAGGAAGGTTCTCGCCTCTCTCGTGGCGGTGTCCGCCGCGGTGGGCTTCGTGTTCTCCGCCGTCTCGACGTCGGATTTCGTCGCGCACCTCGACCGTCAGGTGCACGGCATCCACTGCTCGTTCTTGCCCGGCGTGGGCGCGCCGGACGTGACCGGCAGCTCGGGATGCCACGTCACGCTGATGAGCCCGTACTCGTCGATCCTCCGCGATCAGGTCTGGGGCGGCGTGCCGATCTCCCTTCCGGCGATGGCCGTCTTCGCCTACCTCGCGGCGCTCGCGCTCGCGCTCGTGGTGACCGGCCGGCTCGGCGAGCGGCTCGCGGCGGGCTACCTGCTCGCGGCCCAGACGCTCCCGGTGCTGACCTCGGCCGGCATGGGCTGGATCTCGCTGCAGGAGCTCGGCGCGGTCTGCAAGCTCTGCATCGGCATCTACAGCGCCAGCGGGCTCGGCTTCGTGTTCGCGCTCCTGCTGTTCCTTCGCGCCGACAAGGCCAGCGCGGCCTCCTCCGCGACCCCGGCCGTCCCCGCGAAGCGACGGCCCGCGCCGGTGGCGGCCCGCTCCGACTCGACGCTCCGCGACGAAGACCTCGGGACGGCCGCGACGGTCGGCGCCGACGCCGGCGAGGGTCCCTCCGGGCTCGAGCTGGAGTTCGATCCCTCGACGCGCCCCGACGCCGCCGTGCTCGGCCGGGAGGCGGTCGCCCCCCGGAGCCTCCGACGCGCCCGCGGCGCTGGGCTTCCCGGCGCTGGGGATCGCGTTCGCGGCGGGCCTCGTGTTCGTCGGGGCCCCGGTGGCCGCGTACGCCGCCAACGCCCCCGACTTCGACCGCTTCGTCGGCGCCTGCGGCACGCTCGCGCACCCCGAGGACGCAGGCCACGTGCTCGTCGCGCTCGGACCCCAGACCCAGCCGACCCAGGTCCTCGAGGTCCTCGACCCCCTCTGCCCGGCGTGCCGCGGCTTCGAGGAGCGCTTCGCAGGCCTGGAGGCCTCGTCCCAGGTCAGCCGCCGCGCGCTGCTGTTCCCGCTCGACAGCGAGTGCAACTGGATGGTCGATCGACCGATCCATGCCGGCGCCTGCGCGGTCTCCGAGGCCGTGCTCTGCGCCGAGGACGACGCGCAGGACGTCATCGCCTGGGCGTTCGCGGAGCAAGAGGCCATCCGGACCGCGACCGAGCAGGATCCGGGCGCCGCGGCCCGCATGGTGAGGCAGCAGTTCCCCGCCCTGGCCGAGTGCGTCGGTTCGCCCTCGGTGCGCGCCCGCCTCAACCGCGCGCTGCGCTGGGCGGTCAGCAACCAGCTGCCCGTGCTGACCCCGCAGGTCTACGTGAACGACACGCGGATCTGCGACGCCGACACCGACCTCGGTCTCGACTGGACCCTGGCCCGCTTGCTCGGGCGCCGCGGCGCCGAGGGAGGTGCACGATGAATCCCCGTCTCGCCATCGCCTGCGTGCTCGGGCTCGCGGGTCTGCTCCTCCCGCTCGGGCTGGTCACCTCGTGGCAGGGCCAGGCGCATGCGCGCCTCCTCGAGGCCGAGGCCTCGGAAGCCGCGGACGCCACCCCGACCGTCGCGACCGCGGCCGAGGCCGACGAGCAGTACTGCACGCCGCAGCTGCGCACGATCCTGCGCCGGGTGCTCACGAGCTGCGGCCTGATCGGCGGCAGCGGCCGCGGCTGCCAGCCGGTCGAGGCGCGGAGCGTCGCGACGATGCAGGGCGAGGACTTCAACGCGCTCTTCCTCCCGATGCAGGGCCGCGGCGGCATCCTGCAGTTCGATCAGGCCTCGAGCGATCTCGACGCCAGCGATCTCCAGCTCATCGACCGCGTGTTCGCGGACCGGCGCGGCGCCTCGTACTTCTTCGTGGTCTCGCGCGCCTCGCCGGAGGGCTCGACCGAGCTCAACCGCGAGCTCAGCCGCGCCCGGGCCGAGGCCGTGATGGGCCACCTCCGCCAGACCTTCCACGATCCCGAGCTCGACCAGCAGGTCGGCCTGCTCTGGCTCGGCGAGGAGTACGCGCAGCTCGATCCCACCTTCTGCGAGTGGGAGCGCAGCGGCGAAGCCGGGGCCTGCGAGCCCGCCGATCTCAACCGGAGCGCGTTCGTCGCATGGATCGATTGTCGTCTCTGAAGGCCGCCCTCGGACTGCTCGCGCTCGGCCTCGGCGGCTGCGGCGAACCGAGCGCGACCGTCGTGCCCGAGGGCACGCGCGAAGCGCCTCCTTCACGCGTCGAGGCCGTCGGCGCCCGCCAGGAAGACCCCGCGGTCCGCTTTTGCGACGTGTCCGCCCCGCTCGGCGAGGGCCGACCGCTCGTGCTGCCGCTGCTCGAGGGTGCGCCCGCGCCGACGACCGGCTGGCGGTGGATCAACGTGTGGGCGACGTGGTGCGCGCCCTGCGTCGAAGAGATGCCGCGCCTGGTGGAGTGGGGAAGCCGACTTCGCCGCGAAGGCGCCCCGGTGTCGACGTTCTTCGTGTCCGTCGACGCGACGGGAGGCGAGGTCGAGGCCTTCCGCCAGGCGCACCCCGACGCGCCTCCGACGGCCCGGCTGCTCGGCGACGGCGCGCTGCCCGCGATGCTCTCGGCGCTCGGGCTCGACACCGGCGCGACCATCCCCATCCACGCGCTCGTCGATCCCGAGGGCCGGCTGCGCTGCGTGCGCACCGGCGCCGTGACCGAGCGCGACTACCCCACCGTGCGCGCCATCCTGCGTGGCCGCTGAGCCCCACGCGGCCGCGCCGGCAAGCCCCCCGGCGCCGGACGCCGACCTCGCCACGCCCGCCTCCGTGACGCTCGAGGCCGAGCACGTCTCGGCATGGAACCGACGCTTCGCGGTGCGCCTGGCCGACGGCGCCGAGGTCGAGGCCGTGCTCTACCGGGGCGACACGCTCTGCGTCAGCTGCCAGGTGGGCTGCGCGGTGCGGTGTCCGTTCTGTGCGTCCGGGGCCGCCGGCCTCGCGCGACCGCTCTCGCTCGACGAGCTGAAAGGGCAGGTGCATGCCGTCGAGGCACGGGGTCACGCCCTCGGCGGGGTGACGGTCTCGGGCGTCGGCGAGCCGCTCCACAACCCCGTCGCGGTCGAGGCCTTCATCCGTTGGTGCCATGCCCGCGGCACCCGGGTGACGCTCACCACCTCCGGCGGCCCCATCGCGCGGCTCGACGCCTTCCTCCGCGACGTGCCCCACCAGGGCCTGACCCTCTCGGTGCACGCGGGGACCGAGCCCGTCCGCGCGCGGCTCGTGCCCCACGCGCCGGACCTCGCGTCGCTCTTTTCCACCCTCGGGGCCGCGCTCCCCACACTGACCCGGCGCCGCCGCAAGCGCATCGCCCTCGCGTACCTTCTCCTCGCGGGCGAGAACGATGGCGACGCCGAGCTCGACGCCTTCGCCGCGCGCGCACGGCCCCTCGGGGTCTCGGTTCACCTCTACGCCCACAACGCCGTGCCCACGAGCGAGCTCGGCTCGCCAGGCCGCGCGGCCTACGAGGCCGCCCACGCCCGTCTGGTCGAAGCGGGCCTCACGGTGCGGATGTCGTCGCAGGCGCGCCTCGAGGCGAACGGCGGCTGCGGCACCCTGGTCGCGCTGCGCACGGCGGCGCGGCCTGGGGCTCTGCCGATTCGTTGACTCGCCGGATCGTGCGTGCTTCAAACGACCGGAATCATGGGTCCATTGTTGCTCCAGGCCGCCACCACGGCGCACCGTCTCGATCCCTGGGAGCTGGTGCTCCACGCCTCGCTCGTCGTGAAGATCGTGCTGCTGATCCTCGCGTTCATGTCCATCGCGAGCTGGTTCATCATCGGCACCAAGCTCGCGCGGCTCCGCCAGGCGCAGCTGCAGAGCGCGACCTTCCTCGACTTCTTCTGGAGCAAGGACGAGGGCAACGTGTGGAGCGCCGAGCGGCTCGAGGCCGTCTACGCCCGGCTCTCGAGCGTGGAAGGATCGCCCCTCGGTCGCGTGTTCCACGCCGGGTACGTGGAACTCGCCAAGACCATGCAGGCCGGAGGCCGGAGCGGCGACGTCGAGAACGTCGAGCGCGCCCTGCGGCGGGCCTCGAGCAACGAGCTCACGCGGCTCGAGAATTTCCTGCCTTTCCTCGCGACCACGGGCTCCGTCGGCCCCTTCATCGGCCTCTTCGGCACGGTGTGGGGCATCATGAATTCGTTCCTGTCGATCGGCGCCGAGCGCGGCGCGACCCTCGACGTCGTCGCGCCCGGCATCGCCGAGGCGTTGATCGCGACCGCGGTCGGTCTCGCGGCGGCCATCCCCGCCGTGATGGCCTACAACTATTTCGTCCGTCGCATCCGGGTGGTCGAGGCCGAGACCGAGGCCTTCGCGATCGACTACCTGAACATCGTGCGCCGCCACTACCTCACCTGAGCCGGAGAGGACGCGCACCATGGGCATGTCCACCGGCGGAGGCGGCAACGGTCGCGCACCGCTCTCGGAGATCAACGTGACGCCGCTCGTCGACGTCATGCTGGTGCTGCTGATCATCTTCATGGTCGCCGCGCCGATGATGACGACCGGCGTGCAGGTCGATCTGCCCGATGCGGACGCGCCGCCGATGGACATCGAGCAGGACCAGCTCCTGCTCACCGTCGACGCCTCGCAGCGGGTCTACCTCGGCGAGAGCGAGATCCCGGTCGAGCGCCTCGAAGAGACGCTGCGCGCGAACCGGCGCTTGCAGACCGAGCACGAGCTCTTCGTGCAGGCCGACCACGCCGTGCCCTACGGGTTCGTGGTGCGGGTCTTCGCGGCGGTGCGCGCCGCCGGCGTGTCGAACCTCGGACTCGTCACCGACCCGGTCGCGGGGGCCCCGACGGCGCTCCCCGCCTCGGGTGACGCCGCGGCCGCCCCACCGGCCGCCGCGCCCTGAGGTCGACCATGCACGTGGACGCCTCGGACCTTCGACCGCGCTCCCTCCTCGACCGCGCGGAGGCCGACCCGGCGCAGCTCCTCTCCGGGCTCGCCGCAGCGCTCGCGGTGCACGTGGCCCTGCCGCTCACGGTCGGCGCGGTCGTCGCCGCGCTGAGCGCCGTCGGCGTCGTCCTCTCGGCGCCCGTCGCGGAGACCCCGCCCCCGGTCGTCGAGCAGGTCATCCAGGCGCACTTCATCCAGCGCGGCGAGGTCCTCGATCCCCGCTTGCTGCCGAACCGTCAGGTGCCGGTGCTGCGCACCGACGTGCCCGACCCCGCGCCCAACGCGCACTCGAACGCCGAGCCCGTCCCCTCGCAGACCCGTCAGCGCGAGGCCGTCGCCGACGTGCTGCAGCGCATCACCGACCAGGCGCAGATCTTCGCGGAGCGCGAGGAGGCGCGGGTGCTCGAGGGCGACCCGGACGGCGTCGAGGGCGGCGAGCGCGAGGCCAGCGAAGGCGACCGCTACGCAGGCACGCTCGCGGTCTTCTTCCGGCGGGGCTGGCAGGTCCCCACGACGCTCGACCGCGACGAGCTCCGCGCGATGATCGCCGCGGTGTCGGTCCACATCACCGACGAGCTCCGGGTCGAGAGCTTTCGGCTCGTGCGCTCGAGCGGCGACGCCGACTTCGATCTCTCGGTGACCCAGCAGCTGCAGCGCCTCGTCGACGCGCAAGCCACGATCCCCCCGCCGCCGGAGGAAGTCGCCTCCACCTACCTCGGACGCGAGGTCGGCTTTCGCTACCACGGCCGCGACGCCCGTTGAACCTTCGCGCCCCGCGCGCGTCCGAGCCCCCCGAGGACCCCATGAAGAACACACGCTCCGCCCTCGCAGCCCTCTTCGCCCTCGCTTCGGCCGTCGCCGTCGTGCTCCCGCCGCTCGGGTCCACGTCCACCGCCCAGCAGACCGGCGGCGGCACCGCGCCGATGTCCGGAGGGGCCGACGAGGCGCTGCCGGGGCAGGCCGTCATCGACGTCACGGCCCCCGAGCGCTCGCTCTACCGCATCGCGGTCCCCAACCTGATCGGTGATTCCGAGCTCGGCGGCAGCGGCGCCGAGGTGCTCCGGAACGACTTCCGGCTGGTCTCGCTCTTCGAGGTGCTCGACGCGCGCAGCTTCGTCGCCGACCTCGGCGCCGAGGGCCTGGCGATCACGCCGGGTCCGTGGGCCACCGTCGGCGCACAGGGCGTGATCAAGGGGCAGATCACCCGCACCGGCGGGCAGATCCGGGTCGAGATGCGCCTGTACGAGCTCGCCTCCGGCGCGACCGCGAGCCTGAGCCGCACGTACAACGGCGGGCCCGGCGAGCTGCGCTCGTTCATGCACGATTTCGCCAACCTCGTCCTCGAGCGGCTGACCAACCGCCGCGGCGGATTCGGCGGGCGGCTCGCCTTCGCGCGCCGGGTCCGCCAGGGCCGCAAGGACGTCTACGTCGCCGGGTTCGACGGGCACGGGGTCTCGCGGGTGTCGAGCGGCGAGGGCGTCGCGATGCTGCCCGCGTTCGGACCGGGGGGCGTGTGGTACTCGATCCTCACCGACGTGGGGATGTTCATCACCCGCTCGGGCAACGCCGATCGGCCGATCATCGACGCAGAGGACTCGCTCAACATGGGCGTGTCGATCTGCGGGGGACGCGCCTTCTTCTCGTCGACCCGCGACGGAAACGCCGAGATCTACAGCGCGAACGTGGACGGCACCGACGTGCAGCGGCTCACGAACCACCCCGGCATCGACGTGTCGCCGACCTGCGGCGGACCCGGCGGCCTCATCGCGTTCGTCAGCAACCGCCACGGCAGCCCGCAGATCTTCGGGATGGACGCGCGCGGAGGCGGGGTCCGCCGGCTCACGTTCCGCGGCAACTACAACCAGACGCCCGCCTGGTGCCCCCGCGGCGAGGACAACCTGCTCGCGTTCACCGGCCGCTCGGGAGGGCTCGACATCTTCACCGTGCAGATCGCCTCCCAGCAGTACACCCGCATCACGCAGGGCCAGGGCGTCAACAAGGACCCGGCGTGGTCGCCCGACTGCCGCATGATCGCGTTCTATTCGTCGCGGGGCGGCATCTTCATGAGCTCCCCCGAGGGGCTCAACCAGCAGATGATCGTCCCCGGCGTCGCCGAGACCCTGCGCTGGTCGCGCTGAGTCGCGAAGCGGCGCGCCGTGGACCGACGCGAGGCCGCTCGCGCGGGCGACGAACCCCGCTACACTCGCGTGTCGCGGAGGTGACAAACGGGTGACGCAGTCGGTGAACCTGCTGGAGCGAGACCCGGACATCCTCCGAGGAGCGACCCAGCTCGACTCGGACCCGTCCGGCGCGCTGCTCGACGAGCTCGACCTCGGCGAGGTCGGACGGACCAGCCTCGTCGAGCCCGGCGCCTCCGACGAGGCCCTCGATCCGGCCGGCGTCGCAGCGCCCAGCGAGTGGGGCTCGCTCGTCGGCGATCTGTCGCGGGGCCGCGGGGCACCGAGCTTCCGCATCCACGACCGGACGCACATCGAGGTCGCGGTGGACTACCGCCCCCGGAGCGGACGCGCGGAGGATTCGTTCGTCTGGGAGACCTACTACTTCGCGCCCGAGTCGCTCCGGCTCCATTCGCGCACGTACGAGAAGAGCGATCTCTACGCCGACCTCCAGTCGTACGTCCGCCTCGAGGTCCCGGACGTCGCCCTCGGCGCGCTGACGGGCGCGGCCCTCGAGCACCTCGGCGCCGCGCTCGAGTCGGGCGACGAGAAGCGCGCGATGCGCGAGCTCCGGCTCTATGCGTGCATGGTGCGCGCCGCCGGGGTCGAGGTGCGCGACGCCATCCGCGAAGGGCTCGCGGGCGGCGAGCTCGCGCGGACGGAGGCCCTCGCGAGCGCCGCGGCCATGATCGACGAGGTGTCGCGGCTGAACCCGGCGCTCCGCGCCCGCGTCGCCCGGGCGGGCACGCTCGCCGACCCGGTGCGCACGGGGGCGTGCTGGGTGGAAGAGGACGTCTCGCGCCTCAGCGAGACCCTGCTCGGCAGCCTGGTGAATCTGCTGCGGAGCGCCCGGGCCCCCGAGGCCCTCGTCGAGCGCGCCGAGTCCGCCGCCGTGGCCGAGGCGCGACACCGGATGGAGCACGGACTCGGAGGCGTCGGGCGCATCGGCATGGGCCGGCGGCTGCTGGAGAGCCTCGAGTTCCGGCGCCACGTGCTCAAGCGTTTCACCGCCTCGGTGCTGTGGCTGCAGCCCAAGATCCGGCCCGGCTCGACGTGGGTGCTGCAGTTCCTCTATGCGCTCGCGGCCAGCGTCGCGATGGGGTTCGCGCTGGTGACCGCGACGTGGAGCGGCTTCGACGCGCAGTCGCGCGGGGTCACGACCTGGATGTTCGCGGCGGCCCTCGCGTACGCCGCGAAGGATCGCATCAAGGCGCTGCTCCAGTCCGTGTTCGCCGACGTCGTGTCGCGTCACTTTCCCGACCGGCGCTGGAAGATCCTCGACCGCGAGCGCGACATCGAGCTCGGGGAGATGGACGAGCAGTCGGGCTTCGTCGCGTGGACCGACGTCCCTCGGGAGGTGCTCGCGACCCGACGCATCACCCGGCTGCACCCCCTCGAGGAGCAGGCGCGGCCCGAGACCGTGCTCTTTCATCGCAAGCAGGTCGCGCTCCGCGTCGACGCGATGACCGACGTCGACCCGCGCTTCACCGCGCTGACCGAGATCTTCCGCCTCGACCTGCGGCGATGGCTCGCGAACACCGACGACCCCAAGCGACAGATGGTGTTCGCCGATCCGGTCGAGGGCGTGGTCGCCTCGGTCAACGCGCCCCGCGTCTACAACATCGCCGTGGTCTACCGGCTGCGACGCGACGACGCGCCGGACGACGCGTGGCATCGAGCCCGGATCGTGGTCTCGAGAAAAGGGATCGTGCGGATCGAGCACCTCGCCTGAGCGCGCTCGTGACGTTGCTCACGAGAACCCGACGCGAGGGCGGTCCTGGTGGGCAGTTTGTGGGGTGCGATGACTGGCCCTTCGCGGTGACGGGTGGTAGTCCCGCCCGGCTCGCGGAGCGAACCTTTCGCTTTCCATCGAGCGCCGGAGGCCAGACGCCATGGGCACCGATCCCGAAGTCGAAGAGACGGAGACCGAGGACCTCGACGGAGTCGACCCGCTCGCGGAGGGCGCGATCGAGGACGACGAGCTCGACGAGGACGGCCCGGCGGACGACGCCGAGGACGACGACGACGAGCTCGACGAGGTGCCCGTCACCGCCGCTGGCAAGGCGAGCGCGCTGCGCCTGCTGGAGCTGCTCGTCGAGAAGAAGGGCCTCGCGCTCCACGCCAAGAAGCCCGGCAAGGAGCTCATCGAGTCGGTGGCCCGGGTGCTCGAGAGCCCGCTGCCGATCAAAGTGCGCGCCGGCAAGCTCTCCAACGCCATCGTGGACTCCGAGGACGTGGACGATCTCTTCGTCGACGACGAGATCTTGATCGAGATCCTGAAGCGCTGGTGAGCGCCCCTCGACGCCGCTTGCCCCCGCGATCCCGAATGTGAGTAGGATGCGTCGCGGAGGCGCGGCGCAGCGATGTTGGTCATCGACGGATCGGTCGGAGAGAGCGGGGAGCAGGTGCTCCGAAGCGCCCTCACGCTCTCGATGGTCACCCGCCGTCCTTTCCGGATGGAGCGCATCCGCTCCGGACGGGGGCTGCCCGGGCTGACGCCGACCCTGATCGACGCGGTGCACGCGGCGGTCGCCGTCTGCAACGCCGAGGTCTCCGGCGACGTGCCCGGCTCGACCTCCCTCTCGTTCCGCCCGCGTGCCATCCGCGGCGGGGCGCACGCGCTGACGCTGGCGTCCGGGGGGAGCACGACGCTGGTGCTCGAGATGCTCGCGCCGGCGCTGCTGAGGGCCACCGAGCCGACCCGGCTGCGGCTCGAGGGCGGCACGCACGCGCCCGGCGGGCCGAGCCACGAATTCGTCGCCCTCGCATGGGTCGAGGCGATGAGGGCGATGGGCGCGTCCATCGACGTGACGCTGGAGCAGCCGGGGTTCGGCCATCCGGGGGCCCCGAGGGGCGTGCTCTCCGCCGTGATCCAGCCCGGCGCGATCGGCCGTTTCGAGCGAGAGGTCCGCGGCCCCGAGCGGACGCGTCGGGCCTCGGTCCTGGCGGCCGGCATCGCCGAGAGCGTCGTCGAGCGCGAGCTGCGCATCGCCCGCGAGCGGCTCGGGCTCGCGCGTGATCATCTCCATCGGATCACGCTCGATCCCTCCTTGGGGCCGGGCAACGTGTTCACGGTCGAGCTCGAGCACGCCGCAGGCACCAGCGTGTTCGTGTCGTTCGGCGAGCGGGCCCTCCGCCCCGAGCAGGTGGCCGAGCTCGCGATCGGACGCGCGCTGGCGTTTCACGAGAGCGACGCCGCGGTCGAGGCCCACCTGGCCAGCCAGCTCCTCTTGCCGATGGCGATCGGCAAAGGCGGCGTGTTCACCACCACCGAACCGAGCCCCCGCGCGACCGCGCAGATCGCGCTGCTCGAGCGCTTCGTCGAGGTCGACGTGGACCTGACCACGCGCGACGAGCGGACGTTCACCCTCGAGATCCGCGGCGCGGACGTCTGACGTGCGCCGCTCGGTCGCCGTGATCGGCCCCGGACAGCTGGGGGCCCTGTTCGGGATGGGGATGCTGCGCCTCGGGCGGCCCGTGTTCCCCTGGCTTCGTGGAGACCGGCTCTCCGAGCTCACCGACGTCGACCCCGAGGCGGTGCTCGTCACGGTCGCCGAGGCCGACCTCGACGGCGTGCTGCAGGCCATGCCGCCCTCCCTCGCCGACCGCCTGGTGCTCGTGCAGAACGACCTCTGCCCCGAGGACTGGACCCGCCACGGGCTCCCGACGCCGACGGTCGCCGTCGTGTGGTTCGAGAAGAAGGCCGGGCGGCCCCTCACCGTGATCCGACCGACCCCCGTCGCCGGGCCGCTCGCCCCGCTCGTCCTGGAAGCACTGCGGGCCGTCGAGGTGCCCGGCGTTCTGGTCGAGCCCGACGCGCTCGCGTTCGAGCTGGCCCGAAAGAGCCTCTACATCCTCGGCTCGAACTTGATGGGGCTCGCGGTCGGCGGCACGACGTCGGGGCTCGTCCACGCGCACCCCGAGGACACCCGCGCCCTGCTCCGCGACGTGCTCTCGCTCGAGCAGATCCGCCTCGCGCCCGCGCTGCCCCGAGGACTCGCACCCCGCGAGGCCTTGCCCGAGGAGACGCTGCTCGCGGCGGTGTTCGACGACTTCCTCGCCGATCCCGACCACGGCTGCGTGGGACGCAGCGCGCCTCGACGGCTCGCGCTCGCGCTCGCTCGGGCCGACGCCGCGGGGCTCGAGGTGCCCTCGCTGCGCCGGCTCGGGCTCAGCGTCGCATCCCGCCCGAAGCCGCCGTCGTGACGAAGTAGTGCGCCGGCCAGTGGCGATACCACTCGCCGCGCAGCACGGGCCCGCCCGACGCATCGGTCTCGCCGGTCGCCGTGCCGTACACCTTCACGAGCGAGCCCGTCCACAAGCGCAGCCGCCCCGCCCGGTCGTCGGGCCGCAACGACAGCACGGCGGTGAAGCTCCCGAGGTCGCGCGCCGACACCGTCACCCTGCAGGTCTCGCTGCTCGAGGTCTGACAGAGGTGGCGCTCCTGATGGGCCCGCAGGCTCAGAGGCACGCGCACGGTGCCGTCTTCCTGACGGACGGGCGCGCCGGTCACCACACCGAACCAGGCCTGCCGGACCTGCGCCTCGGGCCTCGCCCGTTGCACTTCCTCGTACGAGAGGGTCACCGAACCCTCGGCAAACGCCCGCTCGCCCTCGACGAATTCGTACTCGTGCGCGAAGCCGTACGCGCCCGCACCGCCGCACGCGCCGGCCGGCATCGAGAGGCAGAGGAGGGCAAGAATGGACCGGAACGACGCGACTGGACGCATGGGACCCCCATGATGCACGACCCCGGACCGGGCGCACGCGCCCGTCACTCGGGAAACTGGAACACGATCTCGTCGGCCCGGACCATGCCGAGCTCGTCGCGGGCGATGCGCTCGATCGCGCGCTCGTCCCGACGCAGCGCCTGCACCTGACCGTCGAGCTGCCGGACCTCTTCGCGCAGCCGCTCGTTGTGGCGCACGACCTCGTGCAGCTCGTCGCGGAGGCGCCGGAACCGGGGCAACCCGCCAGGCGCGAGCACGAGCAGCGGCACCGCGACGATCGAGCCGACCAGCAAGGCGGTGGGCAAGAGCCACGCGAGGAACGATCGCACCGGCGACATCGGCTCGGGGTGTAACGGCCGGGGCCCCGTTTTCCAAGTAATCGGCCCCCGAGACGCCTGTCCCCGGACCGTCACGGGACGCCGGGCCCACGAAACGCTATGGTTCGCAGGCTCCGGATGACGCAGCCGCCCCATCCACCCTCTGTCGACCCGACGCCCGGTCCCGCCGCCTCCGAGGGCTCTGGTCCGCGCACGCGCGCGCTGCCCGTCGCGGTCGAGCCTCCGGGGTCGGAGCCCGTCGAGGCGACCCGGGAAGTGTCGCTGGCCGACCTGGTCCCGCTGACGCCAGCCGCGACCGGCCGCGCGCTGCTCGGGCGGATGCCGCCGATGTTGCGCTTCGGGCGCTACGACCTGCTCGGCCGCCTCGCCTACGGGGGCATGGCGGAGATCTTCCTCGCCCGCGAGGTGCAGGACGACGCCCGAGGCGGCGGCCGCTTCCTGGTGGTCAAGAGGGTGCTGCCCCACGTCGTGGAGGACGCCCGCTTCGTCGAGATGTTCGTCGACGAATCGCGCCTCGCGATGCTGCTGAACCACCCGAACATCTGCCACATCTACGCCGCCGGCGAGCACGACGGCGCCCTCTTCCTGGCGATGGAGTGGGTCGACGGGATGACCCTGTCGCGGGTGATCCGAAGGGCCAAGGAGCGCGGCGGCGTGCCGGTCCCGATCGCGCTGCGGATCATCGCGCAGGTCGCCGAAGCCCTCGACTACGCGCACCGCACGAGCGACGCGAACGGAGATCCGCTCGGGATCGTGCACCGCGACGTGAGCCCACAGAACGTCATGGTCGCGTTCGAGGGACCGGTGAAGCTCCTCGACTTCGGGATCGCGAAAGCCGCCAGCCACAGCACCCGGACCGAGGCCGGCGTGGTGAAGGGCAAGTTCGCGTACATGGCCCCGCAGCAATGCATCGGCGAGCCCATCGACGCGCGCGCCGACGTGTTCGCGCTCGGCGTCTGCTTGCACGAGCTGCTCAGCGGCGAGAGCCCGTTTCGCAAGCCCACGGACTTCGAGACGATGCGGGCGGTCGTGCACGACCCGCTCCCCTCGCTCGGAGCCCTCCTCGAGACCCGTGGGCTCCGACCGGACGTGTCGCACGCGCTCGAGACGGCCATCGCCCGGGCCACGGCCAAGCGGGCCGAGGAGCGCTATCAGTCCGCGGCCGACCTCTCGCTCGCGCTCGAGCAGGTCCTCTCGATGCACGGCGTGGTCGTCACGTCCGCGCGCATCAGCGAGTTCATGGGCGAGCTCTTCGCCCACGAGGTGAAGGTCGGACCGCAGCTCGACACGCGCCTCGGCGCGGTCCCCATCCGGAGCCGGAGCTCGACCGGCGAGGTGGAGGCTCCGTCGCTCTCCTTGCCCGGCGCGACCGAGCGAGTCTCGGTGAGCACCGCCGTGTCCGACACCGCGACGACCGGGACGCTCTCCGCGCCGCCGCCGCGCTCGAACGTCGGGTGGGTCGCGCTCGCGGCGGGCCTCGGGCTCTGCACGCTCGCCGGCATGGTCGCGACGTGGGCCGTGCTCGCGCCGAGCCCGGTGGTTCCCCACGTCGTCGCGCCCGCGGCCGCCTCCGCACCGCCCGGAGCGCCAGCCGCGGCGGGCTACGCCACGCTCTACGTCGAGAGCACGCCGGCCGGCGCCGAGGTGGAGCTCTCGGGCCGCGGCGTGATCGGCCGCACGCCGATGGAGATCGCGCTGCTCCCGCCGGGCACGCAGATCGTGCGGCTCCGCGCCGACGGATTCTCTCCGTGGGAACGCGCCCTGCCCTTGCGCGAGAACGAGCGCGCCCACGTGTCGGCCGAGCTCGCGCGGCTCCCCGCCGACGGCGCTCGACGCCCGGCCCGCGCCGAAGAGCCCGTCGGCGCGACCGCCCCCGCCGCGGCACGAGACGCGGCCCCTCGGTCCGGGACACCCGCGGAGAGCCCCTCGCGATCGGACCGCGCGCCCGCGCGCCCCGCGGCTCCGCAGGCGCCGCGCGCCACCGGTCAGCTCTCGCTCAACACGCGGCCCTGGTCGCGGGTCTTCGTCGGAAGCCAGCTGCTCGGCACCACCCCGATCGGCGGCGCCGAGGTTCCCGCCGGGCAGGTCCGTCTGCGTCTCGTGGATCGCGACGGCGTCGAGCACGCCCGCGTCGTGACCGTGGCCGAGGGCGGCCACGCCCGCGAATTCTTCGATCTTTCTGCGCCTTCGCCGGCCCCCTGAAGCGCGATGAGGCCGCGCCCTTCCGGGTGCAGATCCCGCGTCGAGCGCGGAGGCCCCGGTGGCTGTCATCGCGAGGTTCTCGTCGTCGTTCGCGCCGAGGAGATCGAGCACGTCCTGAAGGAGCTTCGCAACGGTGCAGCAGACCGCGCCGCCGCGGCCCCGGCTCAGCGCATCGCGCGGACGAGGCGGGAGCGGAAGGAGGAATCGGGGAAATCCTCGAGAAATTCCGTGTATCTGCGCTCCGCCTCCGACGCCCGCCCGAGCGCCGACAGCGCCTCCACGGCGTAGGCCTCGCGCTCCTCGCGCAGCGCGCCCTGCGGGTGGTGAGCGCGGTGCTGCTCGAGCAAGAGCAGCGCGCCCGTCGGGTCGTCGGCCAGCACGCGACGGGCCTCCCCGATCAGGCGCATCTCCGCGCCGAGCCCCTCGAGCCGGGGATCGTTCTCGACCGGCGCGGGCGCCCGCTGCACCCGGGGGCCCGGCGGCAGCCTGGGCACCGCCGGGAGATCCGGCACGAAACCGGGCGGCATCGGCGAGGCCGCATCGGGTGCCGGCACGGCGAGGGCCTCGTCGAGGTCCAGCGCCTCGGGGGCGCGCCGTTGCGGTCCGCGCCCCAGCCAGTCGGCCGCTCCGACCGCCCCGCCCACGAGCGCGAGCGAGAGCACGATCCCCCAGATCCAGCCTTCGCGTCGCGCCACGGGGCGTGGGTATACCACCGCGCGGGGCGTCCGCCGCCGCCTCAGCGCGGCGTGAAGCGCAGCACGTGGCGGTCGATGAACGTCGGCCCTTCCTGCCCCACGTGCCACGGCACGTCCGGGCCCTCGGGGTCGGACGTGTAGTTGTAGAGAACGACCTCGTCCGGCGCCGCGCCCTCGAGGCGACCGGCGAAGCACGTGTCGCCGCGCGAGGGCAGATCGAGGACGAACGCGAAGCGGTCTTCCGACGCGACGTGGCGCCACAGCGCGCAGCGCTTGGGCGCGTTGCGGTAGGCGACCTGGTTCGCGAGCGCCCGCGTCACCAAGGTCCGCTCGCCGCCCATCAGGTCGTAGCGCCCGTCCTCGGTCACGTTCCGGCGCCCGACGAGGTAGTGCTCTCCGTCGTGGAAGAACGAGAGCGGCGAGTCGTACTTCTTCGGGTCGGTATGGCACGTCCACTCGGCCAGATGCCCGGGCTCGGCGTGGCAGACCCTCGAGCCGAAGCCGGTCGCATCCCCCGCCTCGAGGCGCATCACGCCCACGAGTCGACCGGCCTCGTCGAGGGAGAAGTCCGTCTCGCTCGCGCCGCCCACGTAGAGCGTGCGGTGCAACGGGTCGTAAGGGACCCAGGCGCGCCCGTCGGTCGTCGTCAGCAGGTCCACGCGGAGCATGGGCTCGGGGAGGAAGTCGTAGACCATCTCGCCGCCGAAGTACGCGAGCATGAAGGGCGTCTCGACGCCGGCGACCGGCTCGTTGCGGGTGCGCCACACGATCGCGTTCGCGAGCCCATCGACCGCCACCGGATCGGACCACGCGCCATCGGCCCCGCGCTCGCTCACGAGGGTGCCCATCGGCTCGAAGTCCGCGCGGTTCGTGCCGAGCTCGGCGAGGTAGAGGAAGAGCCGCCCGCCGAGGGCGAGGAAGCGCGGTTCGCGCAGGTCCGTGGCGCGCGCGTACAAGCGCTCGAAGCGCCAGGTGACCTCGTCGTCGCTCGACACCAGGTGCAGGCGCGCCTCGGGGCTCGCGAAGTGCGAGGGGCCGGTGCGGAACACGAAGTACACGCGCCCCTCGAAGCGGATGACGTCGAGGTTGTTGTTGGAGGTCTGCGCCACGGCCTCCGCGGGCAGGCCGGCGCTCGGCACGATCCTCCGGGTCTCGAGCACCGTCACGAGGTGACGCCCCGGCTCCGAGGGCGGCGGCGGCGGCGGTCCCGCGTCGAGGCGCGTGGCCGCGTCGGCCGCGGCCGGGCCGGCATCGAGGCCCGCGTCGAGGGGAGACGATGGATCCCCGCAGGCCGGCAGGGCGAGCATCGACAACGCCGCGAGGGCCGCCCGACGAACGGTACGCATCGACAAAGGAAACCACGGATCGGGGCCGCCCGGGTGCCCGAGACCCGCGCCCCGAGCGGAGGTGGAGGAAACTCGACCGCTCCCGGCCCCGTCGGCGCTACCATGCGGGCGCTGCGAACCCTTCGCGTGCGAGACCCACGAGAGACCGGCGGTCCCACTCGAACCGACCAGGCGGCCGTGCCGCCGGGAGACTCCATGTCCGACCCGAAGCTGATCCTCGACCACGTCTACGACCACGAGACGCGCCTCCGCGA